>MENC01000116.1:4131-10546 GCA_001768155.1 Bacteroidetes bacterium GWA2_30_7 | reverse complement strand
AGTATTCGTTGCTTTTTGCTTTCTGCATCTTTACGAGCCAAATCCAAATCTTTTATTTCCATTGCTTTTGCATTCGCAATGCTATCGGTAGCGGCTTTTTTCTCGTATTCGTATTTTGCTTGTTGCTTTTGTGTTTTTTTATAGTTTTCTTCGTTTTGGATGCTATCGTGCATTAGTATTTCTTCTTTGTAGTATTGGTATGCTAATTTGTAGTTGCCTTGTTTTTCGTAAACCTTTTTAAGCCAACCTGCACACTTTTCAATATATTCTGGATAGCCCAACTCTTTACTAAGCTTATATCCTTTTTCGATATAGCTTTTAGCTTTACTAAGAACATTATTTTTATAATAGATAGCTCCAATGTTTTTAAAAGAGTATGCCATTCCCTCTTTATCGCCTATTTCTTCTTGTATTTTAAGACTTTTGATGTAGTATTCAATAGCCTTGTTTATTAATGAGTCGCTCCCGACAATATCTTGTCGGGACTTCGCTGCGCTTGCCTGATTGTAGTAAATTAACCCAATGTTGTTAAAAGAGAGAGCCATTCCATTATTATCGCCTATTTCTTCATATAGTTTAAGACTTTTGTTGTAGTATTCGAGAGCCTTCTTCAAAAGCCCATCTCTTTGGGAGGGGTTGGGGTGGGTTTCGCCCTGATTGTTGTAAATCATTCCAATGTTGTTAAAAGAGATAGCCATTCCCTGTTTATCGCCAATTTCTTCTTTTATTTTAAGACTTTTGTTGTAGTATTCGAGAGCTTTGGGAATATCTCCCTGATTGTCGTAAATAGCTCCAATGTTGATAAAAGAGGTAGACATTCCCTGTTTATCGCCTATTTCTTCATATAGTTTAAGACTTTTGTTGTAGTATTCAATAGCTTTGGGAATATCGCCCTGATTGTTGTAAATAAGTCCAATGTTGTTAAAAGAGTCAGCCATTCCCTGTTTATCACCTATTTCTTCTCGTATTTTAAGACTTTTGTTGAAGTATTCGAGAGCTTTGGGAATATCTCCCTGCTTGCCATAAATAGTTCCTATATTGTAAAAAGAGATTGCAATACTATTTTTATCGCCGATTTCTTCAAATATTTTAAGACTTTTGTTGATGTATTCAATAGCTTTGGGAATATCCCCCTGATTGTTGTAAATATAGCCAATGTTGTTGAGGGCGGAGGCTTTTTGTTTAAGGAGGGTGTCTTTGAGGGCGGGCAAACCAGACAGGTTTTTAAAACCTGTCAGGTTTTTGTCGGCAATGCTAAGGGATTGTTGCCATAAAATAAGTGCAGTATCAGGTTTGTCCATATACACTTGTTCGCCCCAAGCTAAATAAGCATTAATACGAGTGGTGTCGTGCTTGGCGGTTTTTATTACTTGGCGGAGGGAGTCGATGGTTTTGGTTGCACCTACCCCCGACCCCTTCCAAAGGAAGGGGAGGAAGAGGGCGAGAATGATTGTGGTAGCGAACTGTGGCACGGTTCTAAACGGTGTTACAGTTGCATTGAACGTTGCGAACTTTGACAAAGTTTTAAACTTTGTCAAAGTTGCCCCGAACGTAGCGAAAGATTCGAAAGATTTGACAACTTTTGAAAAGTTGTCAAATCTACTTGCACCGAATATAGCGTAGTTTGATAGCTTTTTCATATTTATTATTGTTTATTGTCTGAACTAGGATTTTTAGGATTTGAAGATGGTTCGACTTCGCTCACCACAGGTTTTAGGATTAGCACAGTCTTCAATCCTATAATCCTTTAATCCAATAAATCTTAGTTCAGACAATTGATTACAAAAACCAAATGTAAAGAAATAAGCATATTAATCAAAAAAAAAAGATTTGACAACTTTTGAAAAGTTGTCAAATCTCTGCTTTCGCTCGCATCTTGCGAGTGAGTATTGTATATGCCTCTGGCATTTTTATATTTCAAGGCAAGATGCCTTTTGAATGCCTCACTCGCAAGATGCGAGCGAATGCAGTGCATATTTTTTACCTCTGTCAGGTGTTTTCACCTGACAGCCTTCGTCTAACTACGAGCCAGAGGCTCGTGTTACTTACTGAATCTCTGGAGAATCGAGTGATTCGGGAATTTCGGTCGATTTTTTGGTATCGTCAACACTAAAACCCCATTCGCCCAATAATTTTGGGTTTTTAATATAAATTCCTTTTAAAAGAGATTTACATGCTCTTAAGGTTTCTTCAATATCGGGCAAAAGTAAATCGCGTTTGCGATATTCGGCTTCCATTTTTTGCTTATAATCTTCGGCAAGATTATGACTAGCCAAACAGGGTGCAATTGTAGCACCTACTTTAGTTAAATCAAAACCTTCGAGCAGGTTTAGCTTAGAATTAGCACCTTCGGCTAAATGTTTTTTATACACTTTATCGCCAAGTGTTAGTAATGATACTGGATTTTGGGGTATGCTTACCCTTCCTTTTGTTTTTTTCATAATATTTAGTTTAAAATTTATTTAAAGATAAAAAATTAAATTTACATTGATTTTATAAAATCAATAAATTATGACGTATATTACATGAATTATATTAATATTTATGTAAATACTTTGAATATTTACATGAAATATTACGAAATTCATGTGGGTTTTCACGAAATTCATGTGGATTTTCACGAAATTCATGTGGATTTTCACGAAATTCACGTGGGTTTTCACGAAATTCACGTGGGTTTTCACGAAATTCATGTGGGTTTTAACGAAATTCATGTGGGTTTTAACGAATTACATTATCGAAGTAAGCCGAGTTTCCTAAAATATTAAATATTAAATTTTACTTATTACATGAGTCCACTCCGAAAAGTAATAAAACATAAAATTGCCACAAAGACGCAAAGACTCCAAGATAAACAAAGCGTTGAAAAGCAATTGTATATTTTTGATAAAACTTTGTGCCTTTGTGTCTTTGTGGCAAAAAAAAGACTTTTCAGAGTAGCCTCTTTCATTAATTTATTAATCTTCAAAACAAAATAAACTTTGTCTATTTGATTAAACTAAGTACTTTTATGAATATTTGAAATAAGCAATATGATTAAATTCGATAGATTTACTTTAAATAACGGTTTGCGGGTTATTGTTCACAAAGACATTAATACTCCAATAGTTGCAGTTAATATAATTTATAATGTTGGTGCAAGAGACGAAAACTCGAACGAAACCGGCTTTGCACATCTGTTTGAACATCTGATGTTTGGTGGCTCTGTTAATATTCCTTCTTACGACGAACCTTTGCAAAAAGTTGGTGGCGAAAACAATGCTTTTACATCGAACGATATTACTAATTATTATATAACCTTACCAAAAGAAAATATCGAAACTGCATTTTGGCTTGAATCTGACAGAATGTTAAGCCTCGCATTTTCGGAAAAAAGCCTCGATGTTCAGAAAAATGTTGTAATTGAAGAATTTAAGCAACGATACTTAAATCAACCTTATGGCGATATATGGCTATTAATGCGACCGTTAGCTTATAAAAAACATCCTTATAAATGGGCTACAATCGGCAAATCAATAAAGCATATCGAAAATGCGAACCTACAGCAGGTAAAAGATTTTTTTTATAGTCATTATGCACCAAATAATGCAATTTTAGTTGTTTCGGGCGATGTCGAAACTGAGAATATTAATGCATTAGCAGAAAAATGGTTTGGCGAAATCGAAAAAAGAAATATTAAAGCCCGAAACCTTCCAAAAGAACCAGCTCAAAGAACCGAAAGGCTAAAATCTGTTTCAAAAAAAGTTCCATTCGACAGCATTATTAAGGCATATCATATATGCAACAGGCTCGACAGCAATTATTATGTATTTGATATTATTTCCGATTTATTGTCGGGAGGGAAATCATCAATATTTTATAAAAAGCTGGTAAAAGAGAAAAAAATATTTAGCGAAATAGATGCTTATATTACAGGAAGTATTGACGATGGTTTGTTTGTAATACATGGAACGCTTTACGAAGGAATTTCGATGAAAAAAGCTGAAAATGAAATTAATGCCGAAATTGAAAAATTAATTCTTAAAGGAGCGAGCCAATTGGAATTAAATAAAATTAAAAATAAAGTAGAGGCATCGTTGGCGTTATCGGAAATTAATGTTCTGAATAAAGCCATGAATCTAGCATTTTTTGAATTGCTTGGTGATGCAAATTTAGTTAACAACGAAGCAGAAAATTATGCAAAAGTTAATAGCCCGATGATTAAAAAAATTGCAAAACGCTATTTGAAAAAATCGAATTGCTCTACGTTATACTATTATCGCAAAAAAGAAAGTGAGAAAACGTGAAAATGAGAAAGTGAGAAAACGAGTGAAATGCGTAGCAAACCTCAAACTCTGCCTTTGTCAGGTGTTTTCACCTGACAATGTTTCTTATCTGATAAGAGTTTCAGTCAGGTGAAAACACCTGACTGAGGCATTGAAGTTAGATGGTTACATTGTTAAATTGATAAATTGTTACACGAACACAACATTAAACAAATAACACATAACACAAAACATAAAATGAATAACAAACTGAAAGTGAGAAAGTGAGTGAATTGCGTAGCAAACTTCAACCTCAAACTCTGCCTTTGTCAGGTGTTTTCACCTGACAATGTTTCTTATCTGATAAGAGTTTCAGTCAGGTGAAAACACCTGACTGAGACATAGAAGCTAGATGGTTCATTGTTAAATTGATAAATTGTTACATGAACACAACATTAAACAAATAACACAAAACATAAAATGAATAACAAACTGAAAGTGAGAAAGTGAGAAAACGAGTGAATTGCGTATGCACCAACTCAAACTCTTACTCCCCTTCCTTTGGAAGGGGTTGGGGGTAGGTCAACCTCAAACTCTTGAACACATAAACAAATAAAAAATATGCCAATTTTAAACAGAACTATTGCCCCCGATTCTAAATCAATAGAGAAAATAAATCTGATAAAAGCAGAAGAAGTTGCGTTTAAAAATAACGTACAACTATACTCAATAAATGCCGGCGTTCAAAGCGTTAAAAAAATTGATTTAATTTTTAATGCAGGTACATGGTTCGAGAAGCAACGACTTGTAGCTTTAATTACTAACCTAATGTTAAACGAAGGCACAAAATCGAAAACTGCAAACAAAATTGCCGATTTATTTGAGTTTTATGGTGCTACTTTTAATGTCAGCATTTCGCCCGACACAGCTTATATAAGTGTAACATTTTTAGGAAAACATACCGAAAAAATATTAATCATTTTAGATGATATTTTAAGAAATTCAAATTTTCCGCAAAACGAGCTCGATAATCTTATTAAAAATAAAAAGCAACAATATTTATTGGATTCTTCAAAGGTTAAAGTGTTGGCTCGAAGAAAGTTTAATGAGGTTTTATTCGGAAAAGAGCATCCATATAGTATGTATTCCGAAATATCAGACTTTGACGCAATTAACACCGATAATTTGAAAAATTTCTATTCAAATTTTTATAGTTCATCAAATTGCAAGATTGTATTATCGGGCAGTGTTACTGATGCTGATATTAAGCTTGTTGAAAAATATTTTGGAAAAGAAAGCTGGGGAAACAATCAAAAAATTCAGGCAATAAATTATAAAGTTAAGTCGTCTGATTTAAAAAATTATTTAATTCAAAAGGACGATTCTGTGCAGTCTTCAGTTCGTATCGGCACGACTATGATTAATCGCCGAAGTCCTGATTTTTATGGATTATCAATACTAACTACCGTACTTGGTGGTTATTTTGGTTCACGGCTTATGGCAAATATCAGAGAAGATAAAGGTTATACTTATGGAATAGGTTCAGTTGCTGTTTCTTACAAGCACGAAGGATATTTTGTAATCGTTACCGAAGTTGGTTCAGATGTTTGCCAAAAAGCAATTGATGAAGTTTATTTTGAATTAAAACGTTTGCAAGATGAGCGAATTCCCGACAATGAATTATCGTTGGTAAAAAATTATATGCTGGGCGAAATGTTACGTGCTTTTGATGGACCATTTGCTATTGCCGAAAGTTGCAAAGAATTAATTGAATATGACTTGGAAATGTCGTATTATCAGAACTTTCTTGACTCAATTAAAAAAGCAAATTCAAAGCAGTTACAGGAACTTGCAAATAAATATTTCAATAAGGGAAATATGTTTGAAGTGGTAGCAGGGAAAAATCAATAACAAATGATTATTGCAAATAAGAACACTCAAAAAAAACAAACTTCAAACAACAAACAAACTTGAATATTGATTATTAACTTAGGATTCGTTACGAAATAATATGTGCATTTGATTAAGCTCCAGCAGAGTCTCTGTTTACAGGACTCTGCGTTATTAATTGACACAGAGTCCCTTTTAGGAGACTCTGCTGGAGGTAGGTATATAATCATGTATTTCGTAACAATTCCTTAGCTACAGAAATAAACAACAAACAATACTAC
>MENC01000116.1:0-4098 GCA_001768155.1 Bacteroidetes bacterium GWA2_30_7 | reverse complement strand
CAAGCATTTGATGGTTCAAAAATATCGTCCGGAACGTCAGGGCATGAAACAGGGATTTCAAAACCAAAAAGTTCATCTTTTCTGAATTTTACTTTTTCTAATTTTCCGTCAAGAGCTGCATTTAGCATATTTCGAGTGTGTCGAATGCTGATTCGTTTTCCGACTCCAAATTTTCCACCAACCCAACCGGTATTTACTAGCCAAACATTTGCTCCATACTTTTCCATTTTTTGGCGTAATAATTCGGCATAAAAATATGGATGATGAACCATAAATGGTGCACCAAAACAAGCACTGAAAGTAATTTCGGGTTCAATTCCCAAACCAAGTTCGGTTCCGGCAATTTTTGAAGTATATCCGCTAATGAAATGATATATAGCCTGTTCGGGCGATAATTTTGCAATTGGAGGCATAACTCCTTGTGCATCACAAGTTAGAAAAATAATGTTTTTTGGATGTGTTTTTACCATTTTTTCTTTCACCGCATTTGGAATAAAATCCAAAGGATACGACATACGAGTATTTTCTGTAATTGCCTCATCATCTAAATCAATTGTTCTTGATGCTAAGTCGTAAACAACATTTTCAAGAATAGTTCCAAAACGGTGGGTACAAGCATGAATTTCAGGCTCTTGTTCAGGAGATAATCTTATTGCTTTTGCATAACAACCACCTTCAAAATTGAAAACTCCATTTTCGCTCCAGCCATGCTCATCGTCGCCAATTAGCATACGATTTGGGTCGGCTGATAAAGTAGTTTTTCCTGTGCCGCTTAATCCGAAAAATAATGCAACATCGCCCGACTTTCCAACATTAGCAGAGCAATGCATTGCTAAAACATCTTGTAATGGAAGCAAAAAGTTCATTATTGTAAATACAGATTTTTTAATTTCTCCGCCATAATGAGTATTTGCAATTATTGCCATGCGTTTTGAAAAGTCAATAATAATTCCTGTTTCAGACTGTGTTCCATCAATTCTAGGGTCGAGTTTAAACGATGGAGATACAATTATTGTAAAATCAGGAATGAAAGTTTTTAAAGTTAATTGGTCGGAAATTGTAATTAAAACATTTCTAACAAAAAAACTTTGCCAGGCTTTATCCGAAACAACCCTAACTTTTAGACGATAATCTGGGTCGGCACCTGCATAAACATCTTGTACAAAAAGTTCCTCGCCTTGTAAAAAAGCTTGTAAACGATATAAAATTCCATTAAATTTTTCAGAACTTAGTGGTCTGTTGTGTTTTCCCCAGTCGATTTTATCTTCAGTAGAAGATTCTTTTACAAAATATTTGTCGTTAGCTGCTCTGGCTGTCCATTTTCCGGTGTGTACCAATAAAGCTCCGCCTTTAACTAATTTGCCTTCATTTCTGAAAATAGCTTCCTCAACCAATGCAGGTTCTCTAAGATTCCAATAAACAGTATCGAGATAAACCAAACCATGATTTTTTAAGCCATACTCACTTTTATATTCGGTGGCATGTTTTTGTGCCGGTGTAGAAAATTCTAAATATTTACTCATATTTATTTACGATTTATGAATTTACGATTTACGATTTATTGGACATTGAGGTTCTCGAAATGTACGATTTATGATTTACGATTTTTTAGGGACTTAAATATTACATTTTAAATATTACCTATTAATTTCTTTCTCTCACAAGTTTACGTTGTCCAATAAATAATTCATTTGCTGAATTTGGGTCGATTACCCATTTGATTCTTGAAATACCTTCAGTAATATCTTTTATTGAACCGCAGAATGAAATTCTTAAAAATCCTTCTGCACCAAATTCAATTCCAGGAACTGTTAATACTCTAACTTTATCTAATAAAAGTTTAGATAATTGAGTTGAATCTTTAAAGTATGCACTAAAATCAATAAAACTATAAAAAGTTGCTTGTGGAATTTGAATTTTTAATCCATCAATTGTTTTAAGTTGTTCGATAAGAACATTTCTATTGTTTTCCAATGTACATCTTAGACTTTCGATTGGCGATTGAATACCATTTAATGCACCAACTGCAGCTTTTTGTAATAAAATTGAAGGACCAGAAGTTTGATGTCCCTGAATATTAGACATTACTTTAATTAATTTTTTATTTGCAACTGCCCAACCAATTCTAAAGCCGGTCATAGCATATACTTTAGATACTCCATTAATTAAAATTAATTTTGATGTTTCAAAGTCTTTAGTTACAAAATCATAAGGATTAGCAACTTTAATTCCATCGAAAACTAGCTTGTGATAAATTTCATCCATTATAAGATAAATTCCCTTTTTTTCGCAAAATTTTACTATATCGGAAATAAACGCTGATGAGTAAACAACACCAGTTGGGTTATTTGGATTATTTATTATAATTAATTTTGTATAAGAAGTAACATTTCTTTCAATATCTGCAAGTGTTGGATAAAAAGTTCCATCTTCGGCACGAACAGGAATAGGAATAGCACCACATAATTTTGTCATATCTGCATAACTAACATAATATGGTGCAGGAAAAATAACTTCATCTTGAGGATTAAGAATCGCTTGCATTGCAACCATAATTGCCTGTTTTGCACCACTTGAAGCAATAACATTTTCAGGCTCAACTTTAACTTTGTAATTATCAAGCGTATAACGAATAATTGCTTGTTTCATTTCAATTGTACCATCAACAGGAGCATAACGGATTTCGCCACTATTTAAAAAACCGGCTACGGTTGTAATTGCATCAAATGGGGCTCTGCTTTTAGGTTCACCACCTCCAAGATGGATAACATTTTCGCCTTTTGCTTTAAGAATCGCAAAGGTTTCGTTTAATTTTAAGGTTGCAGATTCACCTATAGATTTACCAATTAAGCTAATACTCATATTATTTAATTTAAAGGCTCAAAAGTAAAAAAAAATTGAAATAAATTATTAAAATCCTTAGTAATTGTTTGTTGAGCTTTTAAACATATCGAACACTGAGGCTCTCGAAGTGTGAGATATGAATTATAATTTAGGATTTTCGATTTAGGAATTTAAAATTTAGGATTTTGACAGGATTTACAGGATTTTACTTAGGCAATAACAATTTAACACTTCGGCTACGCTCACTTCGATAAACTCAGTGCATCGCAGTGCATCGCAATTTAACCATGAACTTCAAACTCTTGCACTGAGGGAACTCGAAGTGTCAAACCTCAAACTTCAAACAATCCTTCAACTTCTTTTAAGTTTTTTTAACAATTAGCAACTCAAATATTTTTTTTTCGTCTAGTTTTGTATATAAAATTATGATGAATTTGACGAAGTGCATTTTTTTAGTGATTAATAACAATTTTTTAACATTGAACACTTATTAAAAATTTATGTAAATCATTTTATAAAAATTATATTTGTTATTTATTTTTAAAAATTTTAAACCTATATATTTATGAGAACTAAAAATTTTATTTATACAGTAATTGTTGCTGTTGTGTTATCTTTATTTGCTAATATTTCAAACGCACAGAATGGATATGAAATGAAAGAAGGTGAAACAATTATGCTTGATGAAAATGGAAAAATTATTAAAAGCACTGTAGTTCCTTTAAATACACAAAAGTATAATAGTGGTATCATTCAAGATAATAGTTCAGAAAAAGAAACCATTTATAATAACGATGGTTCTCTAAAGATTCCCGGATACACCCCAACTGGAAATGCCAGTGTAGATGAACAAAATTATCAAAAAGCAAAACAATTATTATATCAAAATAACCCTGAAGAATATAAGAAGTGGGTTAAAAATGCTTCAGCTAACAATAATAGTATTAAAGAAATTTCAAAAGAAGAATTTCAAAAATTTCCTGATAATAAAAAAGAATATATACTCGAACATCCCGAAAAATATTATGTTGAAGAATCTTTAGAAAATTCAGATTCTAAGTAAATCAAATTATTTATTAAATTAATCATAAACTATTATGAAAAAGTTATATAGCTTTATTTTTACAATTTTATTTTTGTTCAGTTTCCAAGTAAATTCATTTTCACAATGTGCTAATGATAATACATTATGGATAGATTTAACACCTCCATCTTGTCCAGGAACTGAGTTTACATCTTGTATATTTGGTGGAG
>MENC01000115.1:27585-29349 GCA_001768155.1 Bacteroidetes bacterium GWA2_30_7 | reverse complement strand
CCAACAGTTTGTGTTGAGATGTGGAATTTAAAGGACGGAAACTGCGTTTTTAACGCCTGCGGCAGCGGATGCGGACCTGACGGCACTGCAACATTCAAGGAAGAAGCTGAATGCCTGTTAAGGCTCGCCGGGCCAAAATGCTCGGATTTTTCAGCAGAACAATGTGCTAGGCATGATAATTGCCAAGTTGTGTCTGTAAGAAAGGGCGGGCAAAGATGCATTGATTTTGTCAAATGTGCAGAAAATGAAAGACTATGCAAACAGATTGATTGCTCTAAATTTCTAAATAACAAGTTGGATTGCCTGGTTTATGACAAATGCGAATATAAAGGCAAGTGTATTGATAAGTCCATTCCTCCAGAACCATGCCCGCAGTTTGCGCCGCCTTACTGCCCAGATGGGAGGCTAGTTGGACAGGGCAAGGACAGCAATGGCTGCCAATTGCCTCCTAATTGTGAGCCAATATGCGGCAACAATATCTGCGAGGAAGAGGAACAAAGTACTTGCCCGCAGGACTGTGGAAAAGAATGCCCTCAAGGATTTGTCCCAGGTTGTCCAATTGTGGAGTGCATTGAAGGCTATACTTCTGTTCAAAATCCAATTACATGTTGTTATGAATGTAAAAAAATAGCAGAATGCAAAACAGATACTGATTGCCCGCAAATAGTGTGTATAAGAGCGCCATGCCTGCAAAATACCTGTGTTAATGGAAAATGTGTAATGTCAACTTGCGGCAACAATGTTTGCGAAGAAGGAGAGGATGAAATTATTGGTCAGACGAATTCAATACCACCTTCTTACATTATAAAATGCCCGCAGGACTGCCAGAAAAAAGAAATTGAAGTCAAGGTGCCTTCTTCATTCTCTCTTTCTGAAGGACAGACAGCAAAGGTTGTTAATTATCAAAATACAAAAATAAAGCTTAATCAGATAATAGAAAATGTACAAGCAGTAGGAGCTGGAGGCAAAATACCACCACCACCTCCCCCTTCAACAACTGCAAAGATAACAGTTTCATCTCCAGGCGGCTGCGGACCAAACGCTGACCCTAGTTGTTTAGGACCGCCAGGCTTTTCAAAGGACTACACAATTTCTGAGGGAGAATCTATAGATGTTCAAGGACTGAAAATAATGTTCTTAGGAATCAATGATAAGGGTATGGCAACATTTGAGATATCAACAAAACCAGCCTGCGGCGACAATATATGCGAAGAAGGAGAAGTGGATTATTGCCCGCAGGACTGCCAAGAATGCCCTCTACCCCCACCTTGCTCAGTTCCATTGATTTATGGCGACCCTAAGCCGGGAGATCCTAATCAATGTCCAGTTTATACATGTCCATCAACTGTTTGCGGCAATGGAATTTGTGAAAAAGGAGAAACTGCAAATAATTGTCTAGAAGATTGTGCAAGAGATCTTTGTGTAAATACATGCGGCGATGGTGTTTGCCAGGAAAGAGTATGCCTTGGTCCTGGTTGTCCTTGTGAAGAATCATCACAAACTTGCCCGCAAGATTGTTGTCCAAGTATATCTCCACCTTTGCAAAAAGAAGGATGTACTTATTCTCGCAATTTAGATGAAAAGGGATGTATCGTGGGATATGAAGAAAGGTGCCAATCTCCAGTGCCGCCAAGCTGTTCTGACTTATCGCCTGAAGAATGTTTAAAATATGAGGATTGCCAAATCGATACAGCTATAAAGCAAAAAGAGAAATGTGTTGAAAAAGAGAGTGATTGCGGAAATAATATTTGTGAATCAAGCGAA
>MENC01000115.1:24566-27307 GCA_001768155.1 Bacteroidetes bacterium GWA2_30_7 | reverse complement strand
ATTGATAGTAATTCTACAGTAGGTTCAGCTATATTTGGCAAGATGTTAATAGAAGATGAAACCGGTAATTTTATTGAAACAATTAATACAGAAGCATTTAGCATTACAGCAAATGATTTAGGAACATGGATTACAATTCCTCTTGCAAAAAATGGTTCTGGCGAATTTATTTCTCAGGGTCAAATAATTTATGTTGGTGTTGAATGTTTTATGAACGTAATTATTGGTGCAGATAGTTCAGCAATTCACGATTTTGCTAACGAATCTTTAATTAGTATCAATAATGTTTTTCAATCGGTTGATAAAGTGCCGCTTATAAGATTAAATATTGTTCCGACTGGTTTATGTTTATGCTGTATATTTACTAATATTCAAAGTGTTAGTTGCAATGGCGATGAAGATGGTTCTGCCACTATAAGTACTGGTTGGGGAATACCACCAAATACTTATGAATGGGATAATGGTATTGATTCTCAAACTTCAACAGGTTTATCTACAGGAATTCATACTGTTACAATAACTGATGCATCTTTTGATCAACTTTTTTGTTCTGTTACTATTAATGAACCTGATTACTTGGGAGTTTATATAACTCAAGAAGGAAATATGATGCAGGCTAATGCTTTTGGAGGAACTCTTCCGTATTCGTATTATTGGTTTTCAGGGGATACAACTCAATCTATACCAAATACGAATTTTGGTTGTAATTGTATAATTACAATTTTTGATGCAAATAATTGTTCAGCATCTATTTGCCCTTCATGTAATACTGAAAAGTTAAATAATCTGGAATTAAAACTATATCAAAATGCTTTGAATGATAAATTAATAATCGAAAATGCCGAAGGTAATAATCTCGAAATTTTCAATATAACAGGAGTAAAATTATTAGAAACTAAATGTTCTGAACAAAACACAATAGTTGATGTTTCCGCCTTACATAGTGGCACTTACGTTTTAAAAATATTTAATGAAAACAATACAATTTACAAAAAAATTTGTATAATAAAGTAATGTTGTTCGGTTGAGGCTCTGCCTCAGCCGATAATATGTTTTCAGGTTCAGCCTGAATAGATAAAACCAACTGAGGCAGAGCCACAGTTGAACAAGCTTAGTTCAAGTTCGGTTAAGGCTCTGACTTAGCCGATAATATGTTTTCAGGAACTATAAAAGTTGTAACTACATTAGACCTAATATTGTATGTTTAGTTATTACTTTGATAACTTTGTTAGCCACTATAATATAAAAATCGCAATTATGAAAACAACTAAAGTAATTTTATTCGCCCTTTTAATGTCTTTTATGACTTTAATGACTAATGCTCAGACTGAAATTAATTGCAAAATTTGGAAACCGAAAAGTTTCTGTGAAATCCCAGACTCCATTTATTTAGCATATCGTGTTTTTGCTATTCAAAGTGAATGGAAAGAAGAAACATGCGAAGAATTAGACAAAGTAAAAGGCTTAACAGGTGTATGGTTAACTTTTAATATTAAAAATAACTGCAAATTATTATTGAAATCTGATTTTGAGAATTTCAAATTAATTAAAAAAAGTAATGGACAACAAGTAAATTTATTTGCAATACATAAATCAAAGAAAAATTTCACGACTTCAATAAAAGCTAAAAAATATAAATATACTCTTAAAGGAGGGCGTAAAATTAATATAATAATGCTATTTCCAGAGGCGGAGAAAGGTGACAAAATAATAATTGACAACTTTATAGAAGCTGAAATACAATAAATTACAGTGACTAACACACGTTTGGCAAAACTGGGGGCAGAACTTCAGTTAAACAGACTTAGTCAAGTTCGGTTGAGGCTCTGCCTCAGCCGATAATATGTTTTCAGGCTCAGCCTGAATAGATAAAACCAACTGAGGCAGAGCCTCAGTTGAACAGAGTTTCAGTTGAACAGACTTAGTAAACCAAAAAAAAACAAAAATTAATTTTCAAAATTTATTTTTTTTATCTCAATTTGTTAACTTTGTTAGAAACTTATAAAATGAATTTCATAAAATTAATTTTAATAATTGCATCTTTTATATTTATAACTTTCTATGGCTATAGTCAAAGAGGGCTATCTTTTATTGAAAATAAAAATCAATGGAACGAAAATGTAAAATACAAAGTTGAGTTGAATAATGGAGCAATGTTTCTTGAAAAAGATGGCTTTACTTATAATTTTTTTAATGAAACTGATATCAAACACTCACACGCACATCATGATTTCGATGGCGAAGAAAATCATAGTTCAGATGTTATTCATTGGCACGCTTTTAAAGTAAAATTTGTTAACTCATTATCAGATTGTAAAATAAACCCTGAAAAGCCTAATGCTGATTATTCAAATTATTTTATTGGAAACGACCGTTCAAAGTGGGCATCGAAAGTGAAAAACTTCGATGAAGTAATTTATAATAATCTTTATTCTGGTATTGATTTAAAACTATATAATATAGAAGGAAATCTGAAATACGATTTAATAATTAAACCAGATGCAAAAGTAAACGATATAATTCTACAATATACTGGTGTTGATGATGTTAAATTGAAAAATGAAAATTGCATAATCACTACTTCTGTTAATCAAATTTCGGAAATTAAACCTGTTGCATGGCAAACAATAAGAGGTGAAAAACAAGAAGTTAAATGTAATTTTAAGTTAGAAAATAATAAATTGTCATTTGAATTTCCAGATGGATATAATAAAAATGAAACCCTAATTATCGACCCAACT
>MENC01000115.1:6225-24543 GCA_001768155.1 Bacteroidetes bacterium GWA2_30_7 | reverse complement strand
TTCAACAGCAGATAATTGGGGCTTTACAGCAACTTACGATGCTTATGGAAATGTGTTTTCAGGCGGTATTGTTGATGGTACAGGCTATCCAGTAAGCACCGGTGCATATCAAACTTCATTTGGAGGACTTTGGGATGTTGGAATTATAAAATATGAACCAGATGGAACTGACAGAATTTTTGCAACTTATATAGGGGGAAATAGTTGCGAGATGCCTCATAGTCTTGTTGTTAACGAGTATAATGAATTGCATATTTTTGGGACAACAGGTTCGTCAGATTTTCCGGTTTCTACAATAGCTTTTGATAAAACATTTAATGGAGGACAAAATACTGTTTATGATGGTTCTCTTGTTTTTCAAAATGGAACAGATATATATGTAACAAAATTAAGTGAAGATGGAACTTCGCTTTTAGCATCGACTTATGTTGGCGGCTCAGAAAATGATGGATTAAATTATAGACCTTACATAAACTGGAATACATCAGTTATGATGCACGGAAACGATTCACTTTATTATAATTATGCTGATTTAGCCAGAGGTGAAATTATTACTGATGGAAAAAATAATATATATGTAGGTTCATGCACATTTTCGAATAATTTCCCTGTTACCACAGGGGCTTATCAGCAAAATAATGCAGGACGACAAGAAGGAGTAGTTTTTAAGCTTGATTATAATTTATCTAATCTAATTTGGAGTTCATATATAGGTGGAAGCAAGGATGATGCAATTTATTCTATCGAAACCGATAATAACTATAATGTTTTTGTTGCAGGAGGTACAAACTCTACCAATTTTCCAGTAATTTCTAATTCATATTCAACGACTTATAATGGTGGAACTGCCGATGGATTTATTTCTCATTTTTCGTCAAATGGAACATCTTTGGTAGCTTCAACATTTTTTGGTTCGAGTGCTTACGACCAGACATATTTTGTTAGAGCCGATAAATATGATAATATTTTTATAACAGGCCAAACAAAAGCAAGTGCCTCAACATTAATTTATAATGCCAGTTATTCAACTCCAAATAGTGGACAATTTATTGCAAAATTCAATCACGATTTGAACACATTAATTTGGTCAACTGTATTTGGAACCGGTTCTGGAAAGCCAAATATTTCAATAACTGCTTTTACTGTTGATGTTTGTAGCAGAGTTTATGTATCTGGCTGGGGAAGAGAATGGGCTTATTTTACTCCATATAATGATTGGGCTTCAATTTCAGGAACAAAAAATATGGAAGTAACTTCAAATGCATATCAATCGACTACAGATGGACAGGATTTTTATGTTATGGTAATGAAAGATGATGCTTCAGCTTTAGATTATGCAACTTTTTTTGGTGAACAATTTTCTGGTAGCGGATTTTGTGGACACGACCATGTTGATGGAGGAACTAGTCGTTTCGATAAAAAAGGTAATATTTACCAATCTGTTTGTGCTAGTTGTGGTGGATGCGATAATTTTCCTACTACATCAGGAGTGTGGTCGCAAACAAATAATGCATCTAATTGCAATAATGCAGTTTTCAGATTTAGTTTTATGGACGATTTTTCGGTTGCCGATTTTATTTCACCACCTGTAGTTTGTGCCGATAATAGTTTTCAGTTTACAAATCAAAGTGTTGGAACAAGTTATGTTTGGGATTTTGGAGATGGTACTTCATCAACTCTTGTAAATCCTACTCATACTTATGCAAACTCCGGAACTTACAATGTTACATTAATTGCAAGTAAACCATTAACATGTAATTTAGCCGATACAGTTACAAAACAAATTACAGTCATATCAAATTCTGTTGATACTCTTGAGTCTGTTCAAATATGTCCAAATCAAGGGCAGCAAATCGGAATTCAGCCTTCATCAAATCCGACTATTATTTATTCGTGGAATCCGAGCACATCATTAACTAACCCGAATATTTCAAATCCTTTTGCCAGTCCTTCACAAACTACCGAATATCAATTATTGATTTCAAATGGAATTTGTACCGATACGCTTTTTCAGACAGTTATTGCTTTACAAAATAACTTTACTGCTTTAGCTCCCGAAACAGATACTATTTGTAAAGGACAAAATATAAATTTAACTGCTAGTTCAAATTCTACTTCTTCTAGTTTTGTTTGGGCAACAAATATAGATTTTACAAATACCATAAATACTTCTATAAATGATAGTACAATTACTGTAAATCCGATTAGTAATCAGATGTATTATGTTTTAGCAAATTCTGATAATTGTAATTTTTATTCGGTTGATAGTGTGCTAATTCGGGTTGTTGAAGCAAATATTTTAGCATCGAATGATACAATCATTTGTAATGGAAATTCGGCAATAATAAATGCTAATAATTTAATTTCAACCGATAATGTATCATATTTATGGAGTCCGTCTGCATCAATTACAAGTGGTGGAAATACAAGTACTCCAACAATATCGCCAACTTCTGCAACAAATTTTATAGTTGAAGCGACAAATCAATTTGGTTGTAAAGATTATGATACTGTTTCGGTTGACATTGATTTTTTGAATTTAACATCATCAGTCGATAATGCCCAGTGTTATGGCGTTTGTGATGGTTCTATAACAATTACTCCAAGTGGTATTCCAGGTTACGTTTATCAATGGAATGTTGCTGGAAATTCGGCTACACAAAATAATCTATGTGAAGGAGTTTATACTGTAACAGTTACAGATGCAATAGATTGTAGCAATTCTAGTTCTGTAACAATTACGCAACCATCTGAAATTGTAGCAACAACAACTTCAACAGGAACAACTTGTAATGCAGGAACAGGAAGTATTTCAGTTTCGGCAACAGGTGGAACAGGAAGTCTGCAATACAGCAAAGATGGAGTTAATTTTCAGTCATCAAATGTTTTTAGTTCGTTATATGCCGGTAATTATATTATTACAATTAAAGATGCAAATGGTTGTACAATTACAGCCAATGAAACTGTAACACAACCCGATGCAATAGTTGTATCAAATTCAACAGATAGTACAACTTGTTATGCTTCGAGCGATGGAAGTATAATTGTTGCTGCATCGGGAGGAACCGGTACATTGCAATATAGTTTAGATGGAATAACTTTTCAAACTTCAACTCAATTTAATGGATTAACTTCTGGTAATTATACAATTACAATCAAAGATTCAAATGGTTGTGTTACAACTTCTGCGGCTGTAGTTTCATCTCCAAATAATATTTCTGCAATTGAAACAATTACAAATCCATTATGTTATGGCGAAACCGGCAGCGTAACATTATCGGCATCGGGTGGTACGGGAACTTTACAATATAGTATTGATGGAAATAATTTTCAGTATTCAAATGTTTTTTCAGGCTTATCGGCTAATTCATACACAATAACTATCAAAGACCAATACAATTGTTCGTCAACAACATCGGCAATTGTAAGCCAACCTACCGATATAAGTGTAAGTGCAAATGTTAACAATGTTCTGTGTTTTGGTGGTGTTGGAGGAATAATTGTAAATGCTTCTGGT
This sequence comes from Bacteroidetes bacterium GWA2_30_7, assembly GCA_001768155.1. GTDB lineage: Bacteria > Bacteroidota > Bacteroidia > Bacteroidales > GWF2-33-38 > GWA2-31-9. The sequence continues at coordinate 21,026 of MENC01000115.1, read as the reverse complement.
GGAACAGGAAACATTACATATAGTATTGATGGTGTTAATTATCAGAGTTCAAACACATTTCAAAATTTATCAGTAGGAAGCTATACAATTACGGTAAAAGATGTAAATTCATGTAGCAAAACAATAAGCAAAACAATAACACAACCACAGCAATTATTAACTTCAATGAACGATACTATAGTAGTTTCGTGCGATGGAACTTGTAATGGAACAATTACAGCATTGGCAAACGGCGGAACTATACCTTATTCTTATTTGTGGAGTAATAATATGTCGAGTCAAACTATATCGAATCTTTGCATTGGAAAATATAAAATTACTGTAACCGATAATAATAATTGTGTAGTAAAAGATAGTGTAGTTATAAAAGATATTTCTAATTTATCGTCGTCATTAACAACCACAGGCATTATTAATTGTAATGGCGATTGTAGTGGTTCGCTTATGGCTCAGGGAATTAACGGACAGCCAAATTACGAATACCTATGGAGTACAGGAAGTACATCTCAGTCGGTTAGCGATTTATGTGCAGGAATTTATTATGTTACTATTAAAGACCAGCTAAACTGTATTCGCATAAAATTTAATAACTTAACACAACCATCAGCTTTAAATTCATCTATTACAAATGGTACAATAATTTGTAATGGACAAAAAGCAAATTTAAAAGTAAATGTTAGTGGTGGAACTCCGGTATATACTTACTTATGGAGCGATTCTCAAAATCAAAATACTCAAATAGCTTATAATTTAAAAGCAGGTGTTTATACTGTAACCATAACCGATAACAAGGGCTGTACAAAAACCGTCAGCAGTACTTTAACCGAACCCGAAAAGCTTGTGCTGGAATCTGTTCAGGAAAATGTAATTTGCAAAAATGCTTGTAACGGATTTATCAATCTTACATTAACTGGTGGTGTTCAGCCGTATAATTTTGTTTGGAGTAATTCAGAAAACACAAAAGATATATCAAATTTATGTAGTGGAAATTATTCGATTTCTGCTTCCGATACTTTAGGCTGTTCGCTTTCTTATAGTTTTGATATTTCTTATGGCGAGTATGTGCCAGCTTTAAATGCAAGTAGTGACGATTCAATAATTTTTATTGGTCAATCAACAAATTTACATTCTACACTAAATCAAGATTATGCTTATGATTGGGATAACACCGAGCATTTATCAAATTCAGTTATACCGAATCCTGTTGCAAGTCCATTAGTAACCACTTTATATGCAATAACTGTAACCGATAAAAATGGTTGTGTTAATACAGATTCTGTTTTAGTAATTGTTAGAGATTTTGTTTGCGACGAACCTTTTGTATATGTTCCGAATGCCTTTTCGCCAAATGCAGATGGAAATAACGATGTATTATATGTTTATAGCAATATAGTTTCGAAAGTTTACTTTGCAGTTTACGACCGTTGGGGCGAACAAGTATTTGTAACAGAGCAAATCGACAGAGGCTGGGATGGAATTTTCCGTGGAAAACCATCTGACCCTGCTGTGTATGTTTATTATTTGGAAGTAACCTGTATTGATGGGCAGAAGATAACTAAGAAGGGGAATGTTACGTTGATAAGATAATGATTAACCAATAAAGATTAACGATTAATGAATAGCGATTAATGATTAATGGGTTTCGGCAATATTCGTGAGAATTATTATATCCACGATAAAATTTAAAATATACGTTGAAAGAATTATGATAATAAAATTAATAAATAAAGTTTTGAAAAAAAATAATTTATTGTCCTCACTCTATATGCAAAATAACTCAAAGTACTTTACAAACTTTAAACTTTTAACTTTATTACATTTTACATTTTACATATTACCTTCTTTAGCTCAGGATATTCACTTTTCACAATATGATGCAGCTTTACTAAATCTTAATCCTGCTAATGCCGGGGATATTGAATGTGATTACAGATTGATTGGAAATAACCGAAATCAATGGCAATCTATTACCGTACCATACAAAACATTCTCAATGAGTTTCGATACAAAAATCAATAACTTTAATTTTAAAAGAGCTAACATCGGAGCAGGTTTGCTTTTAAATCACGATAAAGCAGGTGATTCTGAATTAAGTACAACTCAATTTGCACTAATTGGAGCATTTCATTATAGCATAAAACAAGATAGCAGCCTGATTGCTTCTGTAGGAATTAATGGAAGTTTTTATCAACAAAGTATAAATTATGAAAATCTGCATTTTGGAAGCCAGTACAATGGTTATCAGTACGATTCAAATTCGCCGAATGGAGAAATATTTCCCGAAAATAATCTTCAATATGGCGATATAAATCTGGGAACTTCATTAAAAAAGAAATTCAATGATTCACTTATGATTCAGGGTGGATTTGCATATTATCATTTGAATAAACCGCGTCAATCGTACTATTTGGATAATTTAACCAAGTTAGATGCATTATTAATGATTTATGTAAGTGCCGAAATTGGATTGAATAAAACAATAGGAATTTTACCTTCTATATATACAATGGGACAAGGAAAATACAGAGAATACAATTTTGGAGGTTTAGTAAAATTTACAACAAAAAGTATAAATGTAAAATCAATTTATTTTGGTGGATTTTATAGATTAAAAGATGCAGGAATTTTCAAATTTGCTTTCGATTATCAGAATATTCGTTTTGGAATTAGTTATGATATAAATACATCGTCGTTGAAAGTTGCCAGTGGAGGACGTGGAGGTTTAGAGCTTTCGCTGATTTATAATTTTTGCAAACCAAGACCAATCAAGTTTCCTGATTCCAAAATTTGTCCAGTATATTTTTAATGAAAATAAAGATTTAGACAGGATTACAAGATTAACAAGATTAAAATGATAAATCCTGTAAATCCTGTCAAAAAAAAATAAACACATGAAATTCAAAGCAATAATTTTCGATTTAGATGGCACATTATTAAATACATTAGACGATTTAGCTGATAGTGTAAACTTCATTTTGACGGAACATTCTTTTCCTGTTCATAATATCGATGCTTATAAAACATTTGTTGGCGATGGTGCTTTTGAATTAATTTCAAGAGCATTGCCGGAGTCGAAACGTGAAAGGGATTTTATTAAAAACTTAGTAATTCAATTTCAGGAAATTTACGACAAGATTTGTCTGGCAAAAACACGTCCTTATGGAAATATTACAGAAGTTTTACAGATTTTGCATCAACAAAATGTTAATCTTAATGTTCTTTCAAATAAACCACATCAGTTTACGGTAAGCATTGTTAATCATTATTTTGGGGATATTAGTTTTTCTCAAATTTGGGGCGAAAGAATTGAATTTGCTCGAAAACCAAATCCGGCTTCCGCTTTAGAAATTTCAAAATTAATTGATATTTCACCATCTGAAATAATTTTTGTAGGCGATTCTGTAATTGATATTAAAACAGCGATTTCTGCCGGAATGATGCCTGTTGGAGTTTCGTGGGGTTATCATTCTGCAAAAAAATTAGAAAATGCCGGTTGTAATGTAATTTTGGAAAAGCCTGAAGATATTTTGGAATTTATGAATAAGAATAGAATTTTATAGACATTCGCTTAAATTAATAGATATTTTCCAAATTAATATTTGTATAACCCCGACCTAAAGGTCGGGGAAAAGAATATGAAAAAAAGGGCTTTAGCCATGAATTTTATTAATAATAAGAAGTTATTGCGATGACAAACAAAAATTATAAACAAAAGGCATGGCTAAAGCCAAGAATACTTTCGATTTCATCAAGCCCCGACTTAAAGGTCAGGGTTAATAATCCTTATTATTAATTTGGAAAGATGTCTAATATATATTAAGATGTTATTGTTAACCTCAAACTTCAAATCTCAAACTAAATTTAATGAAATATAAACTAATATTAATATTCTACTTATTATCTGTTACGGTTTTTTCGCAATCTTTAAAGCAATATGTACGTACTGGAAATAAAGCCTTTAAAGCCGGAAACTATATCGAAGCTAAAAAAATGTACAAAAGAGCAATCCAGATGAATAATAATATTCTGGAAGTACAATATAAATATGCCGAAAGTTGCCGATTACTAAACGAATACAAAGAAGCTGAAAAATATTATCGAAAAGTATCGTCATCAAATATAACTACTTATCCATTGTCGTTGTTTTGGCTTGCAGAAGTATTAAAAAATCAGGGACAATATCAAAAAGCACAATATACATTCAAATCATACATAGATAAGCATAGTTCTGAAACCGATTATTATGCACTTAAAGCAAATCACGAAATTTATTCGTGCGAAAAAGCCAATTTAATGATGTTCGATATAAAGCCAATAAATATAATTAAGTTGGATACAGTTATTAATTCGTCTTTCAGCGAGTTAAGCTCGTTTGAAATTAATGATTCACTTTTGTATTTTTCTTCGTATCGTCCTAAAAACGATTCATTAATGAAAGATTTCAAAGCCGATGTTTATTTAAGTAAAATGCTCGATTCTGTTTGGTCAACATCAGAGTTAATTGATACGGTTATTAATAAAAAACTCGAAAATATTTCAAATTTTTCGTTTTCAAAAGATTTAAAAACTGTTTATTTTTCAAAGTGTATTATTGATAACGACATTTCAAAATCGTGCAAAATATATAAAGCCGAATTTGATGGAAAATTGTGGAGTAATATTTCGGAATTACCATCAGAGATTAATTTACAAGGTTTCGTAAATACTCAACCATATTTGGCAACTACCGCAGAGGGAAGTTATTTAATGTTTTCATCAAATCGTTCGGGAGGTATTGGCAAAAAAGATATATGGTTTTCGAAAATTTTGCAAGATGGTTCTTATGATAAACCTCAAAATATTGGTAAAAAAATTAATACTTATGGAGATGAGATTTCGCCATATTATTCTACAAAAGATTCGATGCTTTATTTTAGTTCCGAATGGTACGAAAATCTTGGTGGTTACGATATTTTTAAAGTAAAAGGTGATTTTTATTATTGGAACAAGCCCGAAAATCTTGGTTATCCAATCAATACAACTTATAACGAACTTTATTATGAACAAAATACCATACAATCGAAAGCATATTTTACATCTAATCGTAAAAGTGAAGGAAAAAGTGAGTCGGAACATTGTTGCAACGATATTTATTATTACAAATTACCGACTATTAAAAAAGATACAGTAATTCCAGAAATTGAAATTAAAGAAATTGTACTCAAAGATATTAAAGAATTAATTCCTATTACGTTATATTTTCATAACGACGAGCCAAATCCAAAAACTAAAGACACAATTACTCAATTTAATTATACTCTTCTTTTTGAAAATTATATTAAAATGATAGATGAATATAAAAAAGAATTTTCAACCAATTTGAAATCAGATGCAAAAAGCGAAGCCGAGTACGAAATTGATGAGTTTTTTTCAAACTATGTTGAAACCGGATATAATAAGCTGGAATCGTTTGCACAAAGGTTAGAAATACTGCTTTCTAAAGGTGAAAATGTAGTAATTACACTTAAAGGTTATACAAGTCCGCTCAATACTGCCGATTATAATAATAGATTAGCAAAACGCCGAATTTATAGTTTAAAAAACTATTTCATGGAATATAATAATGGCGTTTTTGAAAAATATCTGAACAATAATTCAGAAAAGGCAAATTATTTAAAATTTGAATTACAAGCTATCGGAGAGGAACTTGCAAATAAAAATATCAGCGACGACCTTAACGATAAACGTAATTCGGTTTATAGCCCAAATGCGGCAATGGAACGTAAAATTCAGATAATTGCAATTTCAGTTCCGTAAATTTCAGTAGTCGCGACGAACGAAGCAATCTAATAACTTACTTATTTTACATAGTTCTATTCAATATACTGAGTTCCGAAGTTTTGTTATGCACTTTCGGCAACGGCAGTTCTCTCAATTTTTTTGATTAATCCCTGTAATACTTTTCCCGGTCCAACTTCGGTGAAGTGAGTTGCTCCGTCCTGAACCATTTTTGTAACAATCTGAGTCCATTTTACTGGAGCAGTTAATTGAGATATTAAGTTCTTTTTAATTTCTTCGGGATTTGAATGTGGAAGTGCATCAACGTTTTGATATACCGGACAAATAGGATTATTAAATTTAGTAGCATTTATTGCTTTTTCAAGTTCTGCTGCGGCAGGTTGCATTAGTGGAGAATGGAATGCTCCGCCAACAACAAGCTTTAAGGCTCGTTTAGCCCCAAGTTCAGTTAATTTGGCAATAGCTGCATCAATTCCTTTAATTGAACCTGAAATAACTAATTGTCCCGGCATATTATAGTTTGCAGGAACTACGATTTCGTTAATTTCGCTACAAGCTTTTTCTACAATATTGTCGTCTAAACCAAGAATTGCAGCCATTGTTGATGGTTCAGCTTCACAGGCTTTTTGCATTGCTAAGGCTCTTTTTGAAACTAATACAAGAGCATCTTCAAACGATAATGTTTTATTAGCAACTAATGCTGAAAATTCGCCAAGCGAATGTCCTGCAACCATTTCGGGTTTGAAATTATCGCCTAAAGTAGCTGCTAAAACAACTGAGTGAAGAAATATTGCAGGTTGTGTAACTTTTGTTTGTTTTAAATCTTCTTCGGTTCCGTTAAACATTAAGTCGGTGATTCTGAAACCTAATATTTCATTTGCTTTTTCGAACATTTGTTTTGCTAATTCAGAACTTTCGTATAAATCTTTGCCCATTCCTACAAATTGAGCTCCTTGACCTGGAAAAACGTATGCTTTCATGTGTTTGTATTTTAAGTTAGTTTGTTGTTTGATGTTATTTATAGTGTCTCTAAGAAAACGATGTGTTTTTAGAAATAACATTTCGATAAAACTCAATGCACCGCAAATTTCAATCTTCAAAAATCAAATAAATCACAAATCACAATTACCTAATATTCAAACGGTTTTGAGAATTGAAATTTTGAGACTTGGAATTTATTTGACATTTGTTTTTTGTTTTTTGGCGTTTTCTTACTAACACTAAATATTAATTTTGACTACAAAGTAAATAATGATTTTTAAAACCAACTGTAATAAAATAAAAAAAGCTATTCTTTTATGAATAGCTTTTAAAAATATTTATTCACATTTTTTATAAACCACAGCAACAACAGTTTTATCGTCGCCACCCATATTTATTGATAAACCATAAGGTCTGTCGGCGTGAATCTGAATTTGATTTTTTTCGGCTTTTCCGGTTAATTGTTCCCAAATTGTTACAGCTTGATGAACTCCGGTTGCTCCTGTTGGATGTCCCCAACCAATAAGTCCACCGGTTGTGTTGAAAGGAACTTTTCCTGTTCTTGAGGTATTTCCTGCAAGTACAAATTCAGGTCCTTTGCCAAATTCGGCAAAACCAATAGCTTCTGTAGCCATAATTCCGGCAATCGAAAAACAATCGTGGCATTCAACAGTTCCAAGTTGTTCTTTTGTAATACCAGCCATTTCTAAAGCTTTTTTAATTGCAACTTCAGTAGTTAATAAACGTGTTGGTTCTTCGGGCTTTTTAGTAATATCATCTTCGGCTTGTCCAAAACCTGCTATTTCAACAGCGTCTTTTTTAGAAATTCCGCAACGTTGTAAGCCTTCTTCCGACATTATAGCAATTGCAGAAGCTCCATCAGAAACTTTTGAGCAATCAAAAACATTCAAATTATCAACAAATGAGCGTCCGTTAGGTTCTGTTAATGCTAATACTTCAAGATTTGGAGATGTATTTTGATATTCCTGTGCAGTAGGGCAAAGTCGTGCATTTTCGATAGCATTTATAAACCATTTTGCCATAGCTTTACGAGCTGTTTCTCGTCCCCATTTTTCGAAATAAGAACCGGCTCTGTCGCTGAATTTCCCTGGAAAATAATATGCGTGTCCTTCTTTTCTGTCTTTGTAATGACCAGCTCCGGCAAGGATATCGGCACAATAAATAGCTTTTACGGTATTCTGCACTTCAACTCCCATTGCAAGTACAACATCTGAAGTTTCAGCTAATATTGATTTAATTCCGGTTGTTAAACTTAAAGCGCCTGAACCACAAGCTCCTTCAACACGTGTAGCCGGTTTATATTTTAAACCCTCATCAATATATGGTAGAAAACCTGCTAAGTTTCCTTGATTATTGAAACGGGCTGCCATAAAGTTTGCAATAATACCTTCGTCAACATTTTTAGCTCCGCCTATTTGTTGTAAAGTTCCTTGCCCTGCTTCTTTAATATAATGTTCTAATCCCGGACGAGGAATTTTTGGATTAAATTCTTTACGTCCACTTCCAAGTGCTACCGTATTAAAACCGGCAGTCATATATACTTTTTTTCTCATCTTTTTCATGATTTCGGTAATTTTAGTTATTAAAATAATTATTTATTGGACCATAAGCATGGAAGAAACCGGTAAGCATTACTGTATTTACATCATTATCTGACATTGCAACATGGTCTGCTACAAGTTTTTTCCCTATTTCACACGAGCGAACTCCATAATTAACAGCTAGTTTTGCACCAGTTGTATTTAAAGTTTTCAATTCTCCAAAATGCTTTGATAAAATTGCATTTTTATCGGCATTTCCCACAACAGCTTTCCAAGGTTTCACAGATGGATTTAATGCTCCCATTTTTTCATCACATTTTGCTTTGAATTGTTCAATTGCAATATATTCATTTTTGTTAATATCATAAATTGCAACTGGTTTTCCTTTTTCGTATTTCAAGAAACCATCTTTTTGAGAACCATCATGATTTTGACCACCTAATATTTTGGCATTAACCATTTTATCTAATAAATCGCTATGTAAATCTTCGTTAGTTAAATAAGGATTCATAACACTCATTATATATTGACAAACTTCAACGCCTACGTAATCAATCAATTGAAAAATTCCCATTGGTCGAACTAAGTAATCTTGAGTTACTTTGTTTAACATATAAATTGCTTCGTATAATGGCATTTCGGAAGATAATTTTTCGGACTCTTTAATTCCATAAATTGCATCTCTCATAAAATGTCCGTTTCCAATAAATCCAGCAAAATCGTTTGAAGGAACTACGACTTTTCTTAAACTTTTAGCATACTGAATTGCAAATATTTCCAATTCGGTTTGAGTACTTTCGCCTTTAATTACTTCTACTAATTTTTGAACGGCAGGAGGATTGTAAAAATGTACTCCTAATATTCTACCATCAAGATTTGCAGTTTTATCAATTTTGGAAATTGGAATTGAAGATGTGTTTGTGAAAAACCAAGGTTTGAAAGTATTGTTTTCATTAATTTGTTTAAAAATTTTAACTTTTAAATCAGGGTCTTCTTTAATCGCTTCAAAAATCAAAGTTGATTTATAACTTGCTTCAATATAGGTTGATGGAACAATAATTTTTAAAACGTCCATAATATATTCGTTTATAATGTCAATGTTTTCGATTAAATCGGCTCTATCGGCATAAACTTTACGAAGTTGAACAATCTTTTTTTCGGCAGCTTTTAAAACTTGCCCTTTTGTATATTTTAATAACCCCGATAATGCTTCTTGCGAAACATCTATCGCATTTAAAGTAAATAATTTACCTTTATTTTCAGGTTTCAGACTTATATCTGCCATTTCTAATGCTGTAAGTAGCAATATTCCGCTACCCATTTTGCCTGCTGCACCTAAAACTGATACATTTTGCAATCTTTCTGAATAATCCATTATATTTAAATTTTAAGTTAATTTATGTTGTTTGTCGTTTGTTGTTTGTCGTCATTGCGAGGAACGAAGCAATCTCATTCTTTTACCATTTAGCTTTAATCTTTTACCTTTGTACTTTGAGCTTATTACCAATTCGGTTTTCTTTTTTCCAAAAAAGCATTCATTCCTTCCGTAGTTTCTTTTGTTCCGAATAATTTTCCAAAACACTCTGATTCTAAATTAGAACCACATTCAAAATTATTTGCCAAACCTTGTCTAATTACTTTTTTTGAAGTTTGAACTGCAATATTACCTTTTGAAATTATATTTTTTGCTAATTCTTTAACTTTTTCCATTAAAATTTCTGGTTCATAAACCCTTTGAACAAGTCCAATTCGTAATGCTTCGTTTGAATCAATCATTTCTGCCGAACAAATTAAATATAAAGCATTCCCTGCACCACAAAGTCTTGCAAGTCGTTGAGTTCCTGAATATCCTGGAATTAAACCTAGATTTACTTCAGGTTGACCAAATTTTGCTTTTGTACTTGCAATTCGCATGTCGCACGACATTGTTAACTCACAACCTCCGCCTAGTGCAAAACCATTAACAGCAGCAATTACAGGAAGTTTAAAGTTTTCAATTTTATTAAAAACATTTTGCCCAACTTGTGAAAAATCGAATCCCTGTTCTTCGCTCATTTTTGACATTTCAGCAATATCTGCACCGGCAGCAAAAGCCTTTCCTTCGCCTGTAATAATAACTATTTTTACACTATTATCGTTTGCTATATCATCTAACATTGAACTCATTTCGGCGAAAAATGTAGAATTTAATGCGTTCATTGCATCAGGTCTGTTTAGTGTTATAATGCCTATACTTTCCTGACAATCAAATTTTAATACTTTATAATCCATGTTTAGAATTTATATAAATAACATTCAAAATTATGAAATTTTTATTATTATTTAAATCAAGTTCAATCATAAAAATATGTTAAATAACTTCTTTATTAGTTTATTATTATATATTCGTTTGTAAATGAATTTTATAGAAATTAATAAATATTATTTAGTGTTTCAAAAAAAACGGAGTGTTTTTAGAAATAACAAATTTCAATCTTCAAAAATCAAATAAATCACAAATCACAATTACCTAATATTCAAACGGTTTTGAAAATTGAAATTTTGAGAATTGGAATTTATTTGACATTTGTTTTTTGTTTCTTGATGTTTTCTTATTGATATTATTTAAAATTAAGTTTTAAATGTTTGGAAAGTTGTTAAAGAAATTATATGATTGTAGAAAATTTAAAAACATTATTATGGCAGAAATTATAGCTAAAATGACTCAACACGACTATATGGAAAGAGAAGCAAAGTATGGTGCTCACAATTATCATCCACTTCCAGTAGTTCTTGAAAAAGGCGAAGGTGTTTTTTTATACGACACTGACGGGAAAAGGTATTTTGATTTTTTATCTGCATATTCGGCAGTAAATCAAGGTCATTGTCATCCAAAAATAACAAAAGCACTTGTTGAGCAAGCTCAGAAGTTAACGTTAACTTCGCGAGCATTTTATAATGATGTTCTTGGAGAATACGAAGAGTTTGTTACCAATTATTTTGGTTACGATAAAGTATTACCTATGAACTCAGGAGCCGAAGGTGATGAAACAGCATTAAAACTTTGCCGTAAATGGGGTTACACAAAAAAAGGGATTCCAGAAAATGAAGCAAAAATAATTGTTTGTGAAGGAAATTTTCATGGACGTACAATTACTGTTATTTCGATGTCGAACGACCCTGAATCTTATGGTGGTTTTGGTCCGTTTACACCCGGATTTATAAGAATTCCTTATAATGATTTAACGGCTTTAGAAAATGCTTTAAAAGACCCGAATGTTGCTGGTTTTCTGGTAGAACCAATTCAGGGTGAAGCTGGTGTTTTTGTACCTGATGAAGGTTATTTGAAAAAAGCATATAATTTATGTAAAGCTAAAAATGTATTATTTATAGCTGATGAAGTACAAACAGGAATAGCTCGTACCGGAAAATTAATTGCTTGCGAACACGAAGGCGTAAGACCAGATGTTTTAATTTTAGGAAAAGCAATGTCTGGTGGATTTTATCCGGTTTCTGCTGTTTTAGCCGACGACGATATTATGCTTTGTATTAAACCCGGCGAACATGGTTCTACATTTGGCGGAAATCCTTTAGCTTGTAAAATAGCTATCGCATCTTTAGAAGTTGTTAGAGATGAAAAATTGGCTGAAAATGCTGAAAAAATGGGAACAATATTCCGTAACGAATTAACTAAAATAAATTCAGAAATGATTGAGTTAGTTCGTGGTAAAGGATTGTTAAATGCAATTGTTATCAGACCTAAAAACGGAAAGACTGCATGGGATGTTTGCGTTGCAATGAAAGATAATGGATTGTTAGCAAAACCAACTCATGGACATATTATCAGATTTGCTCCGCCATTAATTATTACTGAAGCTCAAATTCATGATGCTATAGCAATAATTAAAAAATCTATTGAACAATTTTGATTTAGGATTTTGGAATTTAGGATTTCTGAGTTTTCCATTTTTTCTTCGATTCAGGATTTTTGAATTTATGATGTTTGGTTATTTTAAGATGCGTTGTAATTTGCTTTCAAATTGTATCTTTGACGTATTGATAAACAACTGGTGTAACGTTAGAAAAATCGCCTTTGTTGTTGTGATTTGCTTTCAAATTGTATCTTTGACGTATTGATAAACAACAATGGTAAATTACATATCAAATCTTCAAATGTTGTGATTTGCTTTCAAATTGTATCTTTGACGTATTGATAAACAACTTTACGATATACAGAGAGGGTATTGATGGTGTTGTGATTTGCTTTCAAATTGTATCTTTGACGTATTGATAAACAACCTATTCCAAAATAACTACTTTCAACAACTCGTTGTGATTTGCTTTCAAATTGTATCTTTGACGTATTGATAAACAACTACAAAAGAGGAATATACGAATTTTAAAGTGTTGTGATTTGCTTTCAAATTGTATCTTTGACGTATTGATAAACAACAGTTTCTCTAAGTTTATCAATTAAAGTTCCGTTGTGATTTGCTTTCAAATTGTATCTTTGACGTATTGATAAACAACTTATAACTAAAAATAGTGATACATCTTATGGTTGTGATTTGCTTTCAAATTGTATCTTTGACGTATTGATAAACAACCGGTGAAGAATTTGAAACCGCTGTTGAAGAGTTGTGATTTGCTTTCAAATTGTATCTTTGACGTATTGATAAACAACTAATATATTCTTTGCCATCGGGAAATTCGGGTTGTGATTTGCTTTCAAATTGTATCTTTGACGTATTGATAAACAACTGCGAGAAATATTTGGCGACATTAGAGCCTGTTGTGATTTGCTTTCAAATTGTATCTTTGACGTATTGATAAACAACTATATTATTATTATCTCATTATTACATAGTGTTGTGATTTGCTTTCAAATTGTATCTTTGACGTATTGATAAACAACCTAATATTGCAAAGGTAGGGTCAATGAAGGGTTGTGATTTGCTTTCAAATTGTATCTTTGACGTATTGATAAACAACAAACCGGTAATCATTGCTGTAAATCTTATTGTTGTGATTTGCTTTCAAATTGTATCTTTGACGTATTGATAAACAACTAAAACGTGAAGTCGCACCAACAAACACAGGTTGTGATTTGCTTTCAAATTGTATCTTTGACGTATTGATAAACAACCTTATTATAAGATATTGTAAAGGTTAGAGTGTTGTGATTTGCTTTCAAATTGTATCTTTGACGTATTGATAAACAACACTTTTCAGTTCTCTATTTTCATTTTGGAGTTGTGATTTGCTTTCAAATTGTATCTTTGACGTATTGATAAACAACCATTGTTACAAAGTTAATTAGATTAAACTTGTTGTGATTTGCTTTCAAATTGTATCTTTGACGTATTGATAAACAACCGGTAATAATGTGAAAATAAAGCTTGGTTGGTTGTGATTTGCTTTCAAATTGTATCTTTGACGTATTGATAAACAACTTTATTTGAATATTATTTTATATCTTTGTTGTTGTGATTTGCTTTCAAATTGTATCTTTGACGTATTGATAAACAACAATGGTGCGGATTTTAGTTTAAATAGTTCTGTTGTGATTTGCTTTCAAATTGTATCTTTGACGTATTGATAAACAACACCTTTTCAAATTTCAAAAACGACACAGGTGTTGTGATTTGCTTTCAAATTGTATCTTTGACGTATTGATAAACAACCATTGCTTTGTTGATTATTCAGGACATGTAGTTGTGATTTGCTTTCAAATTGTATCTTTGACGTATTGATAAACAACGACGGGATAAGTTATTTAAAGCCCCTGACTGTTGTGATTTGCTTTCAAATTGTATCTTTGACGTATTGATAAACAACCATCTTCATAAATTACTGATTCGACTACATGTTGTGATTTGCTTTCAAATTGTATCTTTGACGTATTGATAAACAACTCCATTTGTGTCCAAGTAAAGTAAACAGAGGTTGTGATTTGCTTTCAAATTGTATCTTTGACGTATTGATAAACAACCCATTTCCCAAACTTTAGTAACAGACGTTCGTTGTGATTTGCTTTCAAATTGTATCTTTGACGTATTGATAAACAACGTCGCTTCTCCTTGATACAACGATCGTACTGTTGTGATTTGCTTTCAAATTGTATCTTTGACGTATTGATAAACAACCCAGGTCCCATGTATGTCAAAGCTCATATTGTTGTGATTTGCTTTCAAATTGTATCTTTGACGTATTGATAAACAACCTGAATTAATGTTGCAGTTGATATAAGAGTGTTGTGATTTGCTTTCAAATTGTATCTTTGACGTATTGATAAACAACTTTGAAATTTTCGGAACTGGAGAAGACATTGTTGTGATTTGCTTTCAAATTGTATCTTTGACGTATTGATAAACAACTTGTTTGAATATAATTTAGACTTTCGTACTGTTGTGATTTGCTTTCAAATTGTATCTTTGACGTATTGATAAACAACTGTTATAATTTTATATCCTTAGACCCAGCTGTTGTGATTTGCTTTCA
>MENC01000115.1:0-6128 GCA_001768155.1 Bacteroidetes bacterium GWA2_30_7 | reverse complement strand
ATCATCTAAAATCTGGCTTAAACTCCGGATTTTTTTATTTCTAAATTTAAAGATGCCATCTTTTAAAAAGATGGCATCTTTTTATCAGAATAATTCCAATTGTTGTGGTATATCTTGCATTTTTTCGAGCTTTTGTCCATAAAAAATTTCCATTTGTCCGAATTGTTTATCAGTAATTTGTAAAATTCCAATTTTACCAAATTCGGGCAGATTTCTCTTTACTCTTTTTTTATGCACATCTGCATTTTCTGAACTTGCACTATGCCGCACATACATACTAAACTGAAACATGCTGAATCCATCTTGCAGTAAATCTTTTCGAAACCGTGCAGCAGCTTTTCGCTCTTTTTTAGTTTCGGTTGGTAGGTCATACATTACTAGTGTCCACATAACTCTATAAGCATTAAGGCGGTCAAAAGTTGTCATAACAGGTTGAAGTTTATAAAATATTTTTAATAACGAACTTTCTAGATTTCCAAATCCTAAATCCTGAATTTCTACACTTCGAGAACCTCAGTGTTCGGAAATCCTAAATCCTAAATCCTAAATCCCAAATCCGGATATAGAATTTTTCGATAATCACCTTCAAAGCATTTCACAAGGCTTACTGCAGTGCGTTGAGTTGCAATCATTAGCGGACTTTTTTCGCCGTCAAGTTGTACATCAATTGCAGGAATTTTTAATAATTCAATCTTAATTTCTTTCGGTATATCGTCGTTTAGCTTATGTGTTTTTAAAATTTCACATACAACTAAATCAACATAAGGGCGGTATGGTTCCATAAGGTCATCTGCCAGACAATAAGCATTATAGCGATTGTGATGATGAATGCCTAAAGTTGGAAGCAAACCTGCACCAACTATACTTCTTGCCATTGTTGCTCGTAATATTGCATATCCATAATTTAAAAAATTGTTTGGAGATGTTCCTTCTCTTTCTCTTTTAAACCCTGCCAGAGTTTCAAATTCTGGCAGAGTTTGGCTTGAAAAAATATGTTTCCAGTAATAAGATGCTGCTGTAGCTTCACAATTATCGCTATCGCCACTTTTTATATTTTTATAAAGTGGAATTAAGTAACTATTATCAACTTTATTAATTTCGAGAACTACCGATTGATTTTTAATTTTCTGACTTATGGTTTGAGCCCAAAGTTGCTTTTTAAGTGGTTCACTGGCTTCTAACTGACTTGCAAATCGCTCCGATTGTATTGTATTGCCACTAAGCGACATTAATAAACCTGTTGGATGGTGTTTACTATTACATGTTACTACAACAGCATTATTTTCAAGTAACGCCTCTAAAAGCCCCTGAGTAATAGTAACTTGATAATGGTCAAGAATTACAATTCCAATATCTTCTACCGGAATGCTTGCAGCAGCTTCATTTTTAAAATTTTCAGATAATGATTGATTTTTTTCGACTTCGGGTAATCTTACAATTAATTGCGAATTGTGAAGATTCAAATAAGCCGGATTTCCAAAATATAAGGTTCTTTTTATCATATTGTTATTTTTTCATTAGTGATGCCACCTTTTTAAAAGGTGGCATCACTTTCTAAGATAAAACCTGTCAGGTCTATTGTGATTATTCTATTATTAAATTTTTAATTATTTCAATATCAATTTTTTGCGAATGATAATTTATGTAATTTTCTTTATCCACAAACCATTCTAAAACTTCTTTTTTAAATAATTTACTTGGTTTATCAATCAAAATTCGTTTATAACTGCTCCATGTATAATTGATATAATCATTTGTAAAGCCATGCAGTTGAGGATTTGCATGAATGTAAAAGACAATGTTTTGCAGATATTGTATTGAATTTACCTCAATACGCTTGAAAGGTTTTTCAAACAAACTTCCGTGTCGGTTTTGTTGTTTGTTGATTGCCATAGAATATCCAGTAAAAAACCTTCGAAATTGTTCGCTCACAGTGATGCCACCTTTCAAAAAGGTGGCATCATTCTCTTTTAAAAAGTTCGGAACTTTGGTTGGGGTAGTGATGTCACCTTTCAAAAAGGGGACATCACTCTCTTTTAAAAAGTTCGGAACTTTGGTTGGGGTAGTAATGCCACCTTTCAAAAAGGTGGCATCACTCTCTAGGTTTAAAACTCTGGCAGGGTTTGTAAGGTTTTCTTTAACCCTTACCAACAAATGAAAATGATTTGGTAATAAACAAAAGCAATATGTTTCTACAAAATCAGAAAGATACTCATCGTACTTTCTTAAAAAATATGCATAATTGCCTTTATTATAGAATATTGTATCGCTGTTGTTTCCGCGATTGTAAACGTGGTAAAACCTTCCTGCTTCTAATTTGCAACAATAGTCGAACATTATTTTTGATTTGTTAACCCTGCCAGAGTTTTAAACTCTGGCAGGGTTAAGGTTTAATTATGCTTTCTTTTTAAAAACTCCATCGCGATCTACATCAATGCTTCCACCTCCGTATCCGCAAACTCCCATTCGAGGCGAGTTTACAATAGGCATTGATGCGTATTCGTCAAAATCGTTACATGTTTTTCCGTGTTTTTTTGCACATTTACTACAAAATAATGCTTCTTCTTGACTAATGCAAACACTGCAAATTTTAACTGCCGGTTCTTTATGGCAAATTTCGCATAGTATTTCGAGCGGTTCGTTGCGTGAAAGTAAAACAATATCGCTATTTGCCCTAAAACTAAATTCTTCAAGTACTTTTATTTTTAATTGAGTAGTACTACCAAAATCGTATTCATATTCAATAATCATATCTTTATAAAATACATCTTGGGTTTTTGTTTTTTTTGGAATTTCACCGGGTCCACTTTCATCGTCTTCAAATTTTCCTGAAAGAAAACTTTCAAAACCAAAAAAATTGTTTCGACTATTGGCTCGCTTTTTAACATCGGTAAAAGAACTCAAATGCCCACAGCACTCAAGCCATATTTCACGAAGTAAATCATCAATATCAATTAGTTTTGCTTTTCCGTCAACCCAAATGTTAAGGAACATTTCGGCAGCTTCAACCCTGATATGAAACGATTTACCTTTTGTGTTTTTACTTTCAATACTTTTCAGATGTGTATTGAGATGTCGGCTGATTCCGGCTTTTGCAAATGTTTCTTCACAAAAGAGACATTTACCTTCTGAGTGTAATTTTTCCATAATTGATTGTTATTTTGTAAGTTCAATCTGTTTTCAGAAAAAATCGAATAAAATTGCCCTAAGGGCATTAATGACAATAAAAACACATGCTACAAAGAAACATTTTCCCGTAGGGAATATACATTTTTATAATATTGGAGTTTTGCATTTGTCATATTTAATTTTTTGTTAATGTCCTACGGACAAAATTTATTTATATATTGTATTTTATTGACATTGAAGCTCTACGGGCTAATTAATTAATACTTCTCTGAAATCAGTTTGAGCTTACGTTATTTTTAATTAAAACATTCCTACATTCTGAATTAGTAAAGGTTTTCCGTCTTTACCAAATTCTATTTCAATCAGTTCAATATCTTCGGTATCTTCTTCCAGAATAAATTGGGTGAGTATAAATTCTTTACACACTTTAAAACCATTTTCTTCGGCATAGGCATTGGCTCCATAAATAATATTGTGAACCAGCACATAATCAGCTTCTTCAACCAGTTCTTTCGACATTCTTTCTTTTAACTCTTCAAGAATATCAGGGGCAGTATTAAAGCGGTAAAAACTGTCTTTTGTTCCAAGTGCAAAAAGGTCAACAAGGTAAACACCGAAAGTAAAATTACCGTTAGTGTGTTTTCGGCTGACAATAATTGATGCAATTCCGGTTTCTTTCCAGTTTTGATTAATAAAACATTTATCAATCGGCAGATTTCTAGCCCTGGTTCTGATGTAGGTTTCGGGCGAAAGTTGTTTTTGTTTGTTCATTTGTTTATAATTTAGTTAGTTGTTCATTTTCACGCATTTATAGTTTAAGATATTTTGTCACGCTAAGTTCGCAAAGAACGCAAAGATGAAAGTTTGCAGAGTTAAAAAAAACATATATGTTTTTTTCCTTTGCGAACTTAGCGAACTTTGCGTGAAATCTTATTTATAATCATTCCCTTGTATGTTTTTTTTAGTTGTGAATGTTTCATATTTACAGGGTGTACGACATTTTGTCCATTAAAGGTAAGTTTACAGCTAATATCGCTGATAACCTCAGCCTCAGTCAGGTGTTTTCACCTGACTGAAACCTTATTTATCAGATGAAAAACATTGTCAGGTGAAAACACCTGACAAAGGCAGCGAAAATTTGCGTAATATGTGGGAAAAATAAATATATGTCCAATTTGTCGTACACCCTATTTACATTATTTTATAAAATAAATTAACTTTTATTTATGTTGCAACCAAAACATTAAAAATTTATCCGACACCTCATAATAAGGCTTTTCTATTGTTGAATTATAATAAATCAGTTCTTTTTCTGATAGTGCCTCGATAACTCTTTTAACATTTGCCGAGTTACCAAGGTTATATTTAAAAATAAATTTTTGAGCATAAGGTTGTTCAAGTTTTTTTTCAATGGCAATTACTTTTAATAAATTCCATTGCGATGGGGTTATTAAATTTCGATACTGAAAATAAATAGCTTCATTATCGCTTATTATAGTATTAATTGTTTGAAACACAATACTTGTAGTTATTTTTTTAACTCCTCTGGCAAATATTTCATGGCATAAACGTTGTGTATAGTATGTATGACAATCTGTTAGGTCTAAAATCAATTCAATATCTTCTGTATTGATTTTAAATTTATGTTTTTCAAATTGTAACTTTATAAATTCTGCATACACTGTTTTATCTATTTTTTTTAAGTTAATGCTTGATGTACTTGCATAAAAAGGTCTTTTAGCATTGTAAAATATATAATGCATCATTTTTTGATTACTTCCACAAAAAACAAAACTTATGTTTTTAAGTTGTTGAATACATGTGCGAAGAATAGCTTCCACATTTTTTTCGGGGTAGTTTAATATTTGCTGAAATTCGTCGATGGCGATTATTATTGCTTTATTCTGTTGGTCTAAAAATTTTAATAACTGTGGAATTGTGTTTTCAAATTGTTTGGTTTGTGTAATATCTAAGCTTAACTGAGGGCTGCCTGTAATTTCGTCAACACTAATAATAGGTCGCAATATTTTAATTACTTCCCAAAATCGTTTACCAATTCCTTTATTTTCGGGAAATGCTTTATAAATGCTGTTTGCCAATATGTTAGTAAGCTCTTTTAGGTTTTGAGTGGCATAAATATCAATATAAATTGCTGTTTGTTTTTTTTTCTGAAGCAGATACAACACATGATTTATTAATGCTGTTTTACCAATTTTTCGTTGTGCAAAAAATGCAACATTGCTTTTGTTTACTATATTACTAATGAGTGTTTTGCTTTCGCTTTCTCTGTCGCAAAAATACTCAGGCGATATGTAGTTGTTAATTAAAAATGGATTCATATTTGCTTATTTTTAGCACAAATATAATTATACAAAATGTAATATACAAATTGTATTATACAAAATGTATAATTGATTTTAATGTTTTAAATATTCACATACAGATATAACTTTTTTAATCCTGATAACCAATTTGTTACTTCCTCTTCTATTGTTGGAAATTTGTCGTGAAAAGATTGGTAAAACATTGTGTTTTATTTTTTAATTAATTATTTTTTTGATTTAATATTCGCCAACTGAAACTATTTTTCCAATATGATTTATACGAATTTTAACGATCCCATTTAACCATTTTTCATTTTGAAAAAAATTATAAGTAATCCCCGACAACTGTTTTTTAGTTTTAAATAAATTACCATCAGCATTCTTCGTTTCATAATGATGATTAAAAATATAGTATTTTGAGGAAATACTTTGAACTCTAAACAAATTCGGACTTATCAAATGATAATTTTCAGCATCAAGCAAATCAATTTCGTTTGGATTAAATCCGGTTTTTTCGTTCGGGAATACAAAATATTCATTTTGTTTCATCGAAAATAAAAATTGCCAACCTTCGCTTTGTTTAAATTCTTTGTCAATAATTGGCAAACCTTGATTTACTCTTTCGGTTGCTTCATAAAACGAAATTACATTTTCTTGTAAATTTCCATTTTCATC
>MENC01000114.1 GCA_001768155.1 Bacteroidetes bacterium GWA2_30_7 | reverse complement strand
TTAGTTTAAAATTATTTTCAAAATGTTTAAAAATTTCATTATCGGGATAACGATGAATGTATATATACCATATAAATTTTGATGATTTGCTTTTAATTAAGTTATTCAAAATTATTGTATCTTGTTTCAAGCCCACACCGTCAGTTATTTTCAAGTCAGAATGAAAATGATTAAAATAGAAATTGAAATATTGTAAATTCCAAGCGTATCCAAGAATTTGGTTATCTGGATATTTAGAATTATTATCAATAATATATTTTACCGATTCACGAAATTGGTCTTTTGTTGGTTTATTATAATAATCTAAATTGTAAAATAAGTCATAAGCAAATAAAGCAATTAAAGTACAGATAAGCAGATAGTTTATTTTAATATTAAACGGGAGCTTAATTAGTGAACGTGATAATAAAATATATGCCGGAGGTAATGATATTAAAAGGCTTCTGTATGTTAATATTGGTGTAGAAATTATAGAACGAATATAAACAATAATAAATGGTATAAAAAGCCATAAACCCAAAATTACTTCTGGTTGAGTTATAAATTCAACATAGTTTTTATAAATTTTATTTTTTATTATATAATAAATTGTTGAAATAAAAAAATATACATATAAAAAGAAAACGACTTTTGTTAATGGTTCGGACCAATTGAATAGAAATTCAAAAAAATAAACGGCGTCAATTGGGGAAGGTTTGGTAATATGTGGTACTGCATCATAATTGCTATAAAAAATCAAAGTAGAAAGCCATGGTATATAAGCAATAAAAATAATTGAATATAAAATTAGTATATGAATGTTTTTTCTCTTTTTAAATAAAAAAATAAGCATCATAAAGCAAAATTGAATTGCTACCAATAATAAACCAA
This sequence comes from Bacteroidetes bacterium GWA2_30_7, assembly GCA_001768155.1. Taxonomy (GTDB): domain Bacteria; phylum Bacteroidota; class Bacteroidia; order Bacteroidales; family GWF2-33-38; genus GWA2-31-9. The sequence goes on along the minus strand of MENC01000114.1, from coordinate 5,632 downwards.
AGTAATGTAGGTAAGTTAAAAAAATTGATGAAAAAATGTATAAAATATAATAAATGAGGTTAGAAAAATTATCATCTAATAATCGATGAATAATAATTATAAGCAAATGTGAAATAATAATCGAAAACAATATTAATAATGAATATTGTCGGGCTTCTTGGCTGAAATATATTGGACACCATAATATTGCAGTAAATGCTGCGGAAATAATTCCTTCTTTTTGGGAATATATTTTTTTTGCTAATAAATAGATAAATAATACTGATAAAACCCCAGCAATTAATGAAGGAATTCGGATGCTTAATTCTTCATTAGAGAAAAGCTTAATCCAAAAATAATAAAAAAAATATAATCCGGGAGGATGACCATATTCGTCCCAGTCTTTTATTATTAATGATAATTTATTAAAATCACTTCTCATTATAGACGAAAGCTCATCGTTCCATAATGATTGAAAATAAATGTGATATAATCGTAGTGAAAATGCAATCAAAAGAAGAATTAATAAAATAGCATAATTAGTGTACTGTCTAAAATTTGATGAATTATTGATTCTATTCCAATTGAATGACATTATATAAAAAATTAATATTTCATTTAATTCTTGTAAAACATTTAAAACTAACAGTTTGCCTATCTTAATTTGCAATTGTTTAATTTGCAGACAGATAGCAACTTCATTATTGCGAATGTACGAAGTAATGAAGCAACTTCAAAAAAATATCGAAGTAATTATTTTGGTAACATTTATTATATTATTTTTGAAAAACTAAATTCCTTTTGTGTCAATATCTTTATCTAATAATACAAAAACATTAATTTATTTCTTTCTGATTAATTTAGTTATTACTTTTTTTCATATTGATACTTGGAATAATGGAAATACTACTTCACGAATTCTATCGGTAGTTTCGTATTTTGAAACTGGCACCTTCCAAATTGACAAATATTATCAAATGACAGGAGATAACGCTTATATTAATGGTCATTATTATTCAGATAAAGCTCCATTGCCAACTTTAATGATAATTCCTGTATTTGGATTATTAAAATCACTTGGCATAATCACCTCAAGTAATGGCAGTTATTTAGGTAAACATGTTTACGCATTAGGTGCGGTTATCTGTAGTATTATCCCTTTTGTGCTAATACTATGTTTTACATTTGTTAGACTTAGGAAAAATAATAATTTTTCGCCAGCACTTTTAAGTTCATTGCCTTTTTATGCATCATTTATATTTATATATGCCGGAACATTTTATAATCATATTATTTCTGCTTTTTTTCTTCTTGTTGGGTATATGTTTTTGAAAGATAAAAAGTTTTGGTTTGCTGGCATGTTTTCAGGTTTGGCATTTTTATGCGATTTTTTTATTGCTGTATTTATTGCTGTATGGGCAATTCAAATATTGTGGAACGAGCATAAAATCAGCCCATTATTAAAATTTGTAATTACAGTACTTCCATCTATATTTTTTATAATGATTTTTAATTATCATTTTACAGGTTCAGCTTTTACTATGTTATATAAATATAGTGCATTTCTGGAAATGAATCAAAATTATGGTTTTAGATATCCTTCACCAGAAGCACTTTGGGGGATATTGTTTAGTTCATATAAGGGTATGTTTTTTTATGCTCCAGTTCTGTTTTTAGTACTGTATTATTCATTAAAAAAATTAATACAAAATTCTTTAAAAAATGCTTTGAGAACAACTTTATCTAACTATTTAATTTTACCTTGTTTACTTGTTATATTTTTAATCTCTACACACTTCGCATGGCGGGGTGGATGGTCGTTTGGTTCTCGTTATATTTTATTTATAGCTGTAATATTTTTTTACGAAGGATTAAGTTTAATTTCTTCAAATTTATACACAAAAGCTATGTTTTGGATTTTAGTATTTACTGGATTAATATTTTCTTTTTCTGCTAAAATAACTGTTTTATATTCAATACCATCTGATATGCAATTTCCTCTTACTGAGCTATTTATTATTGCTATAAAATCATTTGAGTTTAATAATGGAAACATACTTACTTATCTTTTCGGAACAAAGCCCATTATTGCAAATTTTATATGGCTGTTGCTTTTTGGAATTTTAATGTGTTTGTTATCGAAAATTAAATTTTATAACGAGAAAATTAATTAAATACTAATGGCAAAATAATTGATTAATTGATTTTTATGAGACTATCGTTTGAAAAATAATAAATTGAATAATCGCTATGTTTGCCAATTGCTAGTTTAAAATTATTTTTTTCTGATAATATAAACTGATTTATTTTTTTTTGATAAAATCCTGATGAATCGTTATATATTTTTACAAAATTACTTTTTGAATCTATTTTGAAATTTATAGTATCATTGCTCACAGTTATATTTACCTGATTTTTTGATGTTTTTGAAAGATTTTGTAATGCCAAATATTTAATATCATATTTTATATTTTTCGCTAATTTAATATTAATGCATTCTTTTAATGCATTTCTGAATAGATAAACACCATCGTAATTATCAGGCACATTAATAATTAGTATTTTGTTATTTCCTTTAATCATTTAATACACAATGTTATTAGAAAAAATTTCTTTAATTTGATATGCTTTTTCCCAAGTTTGATTTGTGCTGTATGTTAAGAATGAGTATAATAAGAGAAAAAAAATTGGAATAACATGTTTAAAAGTTGAACGAAAAAGAAGTATTATACTTGAAATAAAAAATATTGAAAAGAAAATTGATGGTAAAAAACCATATCTATCTGATTGAATATTTTTAAAAAATGATGTTTCAAGGTTAATAACTGGGGCAAGTGAAACAATAAAAAAAATGTACGAAAATATTATTACTTTTATAATTGGAGAATGAAAAGATTTTTTTCTTACTCGAAATACATAATAAATTATAAAAATAAATATTAGTACAATTGCTGTAATTATTATGAAGTTATTTTTAGTAAATATTTCGTGAATAAATGGCATTAAATATCAATATAATATTAAGAATTTAGCATTGTATGAAATAAAATTATGTAATATAAGATTTATAGAAAAATTCAAGTGAATAGAATTGCCATAACCACCAATAATATTATTAAGAAAAAAAAAGCAATATAAAGTAAAAAACTGTTACCGATATATATAGCGAAATTGTTTTCAAATTATTTGATATAGTTTCTTTAAAAATCACAGCTTCTAACGTTATAAATAATACTAAACTAAAAACAGATGTTTCCTTCGATAAAAAGCTTAATAGAAGTAGAAATATTGAAACGAATAAAAAAACTAATTTAGATTTGAATTTTAAATAATAGTTTAATGAAATCAAAAATAGTAAGCTACAAAACAAATATGATTGTGCAGAAAACCAGTTAATTACTTCGGTATTGTAAGGATTAAGAATAAAAAGAAAGCTACTATATACAGCAACTATATTAACAACGTTATTATCAACTGATAATAAAGTAAATAATAACTTAATATTTTTGTATATAAATAAGCCTACCAACAAAAGTAGCAAATAGTTAATAATGTATATGATAAAAACATTAAACTCAAAAAGGTTAATTTCAATAATTTGCAAAAAATGTGAGAATGGCAAAAAGAACTTATCATGTAAATTATATCTTATACCATATAATCCATCTTGAAGATAGCTTTTTATCCATAAATAATCATCAGAAAAAAAATCAATTTTTAAAGCTGGATAATATACAAAAATTATACATAATAAACTTGTAAAAAAAATAATTAAATGCTAATGTTTTTTATAAACATACTGATTTTATTTCATCAAATACATCTTCCCAAATCCTTTTTTGAAATATTGCTCGGCTCCGGTTTCACGTTTTTCGATAGATTCGCCATTTAATTTTGTAACTACTCTATAAAAATAAACTCCATTTGCAAGCTGGTCGCCAAACATGTCTTTTCCATCCCAGGCATATTCTGTTATATTACGTCCAATATGAACATTTCCAAGCTCATCCATATTTATTACTCTGACTAACTTTCCGGTAATTGTAAGAATTTGAATAGATAATTCATCGGGTAAAACACTTCCGGTAAGTGTAAAAACAAATCTTGTAGATGTGGAAAAGGGATTTGGATAATTAAAAATATCTGTGATTGTTGATTTCGTTATTACTTCAAACGAAATTTGATAATCGAACTTGCCCGATTCGTTGCTTGACTTATCTTTTGCCTGAACTCTTAATTCGTATTTACCATCTTTTAAATTAGGAGAATATACAATTTTGCAACTATTATCGGGAAGGTTTGCCGGAATCCAATTTAAGTATGAATTTTCAATACTGTCTGTAAATGCAATTTTTTTCTCTTCATCAGAAGTATCAGATTTTAAATAAATTGCAAATAATGATTGGTCGTTTAACGATAAGTATTTATTTTCATCTTTTAGCTTTATAACTATCTGTGGTTTAGCCGAAACAATATCTCCATTAAGAATATGAATTCCATCGAATGTAACATCAAGTAGGGGATTGATTTTATCAGAATTAACATAAAAATATTTCTGAGCAATATTATTAAAATGATATTGTTCGAGTTGGTCGTATTTATTTGTTGTAGAATCTATAGTGTTAAACTCTACCCAAAGACTGTTTAAACCTTGATATCCTAATGACGAAAAACTTATAGTATCGATTAAAACATCTCCTTTAGGGTGAGGTCGTAATCGCTTATTTTTAATTAAGTTAAAGCCATTGTTTTTATCTTGTATCCAATATTTTACAAGCAAACTGTCCATATTGTAGTTACTGATATTTCTGGTAGCAACAGCGAATTTTATATCATCTCCTTCGTCAACAGTATCTTGATAAAAAAGAAAGCCATCTTTTGGATTAATAGCAGTTTCAGGAACTTCTTCGTAAGTAATTAACCATTTCTTTAATTGAGAAGGAGTTCTTGCAGAATCGTCGTTTGTAGAAAGTTGAAGTCTTAAATATTCAATACTTGTAGTATCAATTATTTGATTAAGATTGAATACATTACTTGTATTTGTAGTATCGAATAGTTTGGTTTCGGGAGAATTTGCCTGATTTATAGCAAATAAGCTTAATTTGTTTTTGTCGTAATTTGGCGAATCGGTAGTTGTTTCTTGCCAGTGCAAATAATCCCAATTATTCGATGGACCAATTTTTACACTATTCATTTGACCATAAGTATAGTTACTACTTAATGTTTTAAATATTTCTAAAGTTTCGGTTGGTGAATTTCCAATTAATTCAGTAGCAGTTTCGGGATAACCTTTTTTTACAAAAAATAAAAATGGAGAATTACTAGAGGCAGTACTTAATTGTGAATTATTATTGCTTAATTGATTAAAAGCAGCAAATGCAGCAGGTGGCCAATTTCCAAAATTTCCTGAAATAAAAGAATAAACTGCTATATAATTACCATCAGGAATACTATTAATTAACATATTAGCCATACTGACTAATGTTAAAGAATCTGCATAAAAAACAAAAAATGACCTTGCAGAAGTTGATGAACAACATAACTTAAAATTTGAATGACCATAATCAGCTTTATGTGAATTCCAATGTGTTAATAAAGCAGAATCAATAACACACACAATAACAGCACTATATGGGCAACAACTTCCAGGGTC
>MENC01000113.1:6501-7962 GCA_001768155.1 Bacteroidetes bacterium GWA2_30_7 | reverse complement strand
GATAATAATATTCTGTGTTTGTTTGTCCGGTTCCTGTACCATAACCTGTTCCATCAGTTACATTTATAGCATTTTCACTTCCAATGTACCAAGGGTCGTTATCGTTACTTCCCTGAACAAAACTTGCTGAAGATGTATTATTATCTCCTGCAAAGAAGGCTTTTTGGGGAATATATACCATTTCAATTCCAATAGCTTTTATTTGAACTGAATCATTTTCTGTTACTCCATCAATTCCATAATTCCATTTTAATTTTATTCCATTATAATAGTTATTTCCTGAACCAGAATAACTTCGATAAATGAAAACTCCTTTTCCATCACTCGCTGCATCAATAGTTGAATTTGCTACTGCAAAATGGTCAGAAGAATTTGAACTTAAAGTAGCATGTTTCCACTCGCCATTTGTGTCTATTTTATATTTAACGAAAACCCATGCTGCATCCCAATTCATAGCTCCCGAAAGCGTTCGCCACGAATTTTCCCAATTAAGATTTAATTGTATTTTACATGAATGAGTAACTGCATCTTGCTCAACAATTGACACGTTTGAAATTTGAATATTATTTGAATAAATATCAAATCTGCCAAGAATGATTATCGTTAAGGTTATTAAAATTGTTGTTTTCAAAGTATAATTATTAAAACGATTCAAGTACATCAAGTAAACTGATTTTTTTTCGTTGCGATAAAGGAATAATTGTTCCATCTTTCATAACTATATAACCTCCATCGGCTTTTTCATAAGATTTTATATATGAGAAGTTAATTAAATGAGATTTATGCGACCTGAAAAAATTATATTCTAACAACAAATCTTCATAATCTTTTAAAGTTTTTGATACCATATGTTTGCTATTGTCTGATAAATAAAAGGTTGTGTAATTGCAATCTGCTTCACATCTAACTATATCTTTTATCTCAATAATATGAATACTTTCTGATGTATGCAAAACAATTTTCTTTTCCGATTTGGTCATTGCTGATAGATTATTGTATAATACGCTAAGTTGATGGCTAAAAGTATCGGTCTGTATTGCCTTTTCGGCTTTATCAATTGCTAAAGAAAGTTCTTCGGCTCTGACAGGTTTGGTAAGATAATCTAATGCACTAAATTTGAATGCTTCAATGGCATAATCGTTATACGCGGTTATAAAAATTAATTTAAAATTTATTGGTTGTAAATTGCTTAGAATATCGAATCCGGTTCCATCGGGCAATTTTATGTCTAATAAAACTAATTCTGGTTTGGCTGACTTTATTAATTCTATAGAACTCTGAACGGTATTGCCCCACCCAATTAACTCAACATTTTTGCAATATTGCTTTAACTTATTTTCTAATGCAATTTTTACATTTTCTTCGTCTTCAACTATAATGGCTCGTAACATGATAAAATTTATTAATCTAACTAGTTTTATAAGGTACAGAAATTATTACTCTTGTTCCTTCAATATTATT
>MENC01000113.1:0-6459 GCA_001768155.1 Bacteroidetes bacterium GWA2_30_7 | reverse complement strand
TTAGCCTTTTTTATCCCAACGCCATTGTCTTCAATAGATATTTTTAAATCATTTTTGTAATAATAAAAATTGATTTTAATCAGCCCTTTTTTTGAAATATGAATAATTCCGTGTTCTATCGAATTTTCAACAAAAGGTTGTGCAAACATTGGCGGAATTTGGGTGTCAAATAAATCAATATTTTCGTTTACATTAATTTCGTAATCGAATTTCTCTTTATATCTGAATTGCTGTAATTTTAAATATTGCTTTAGGGTTTCAATTTCTTTTGAAATAGAAATATAATCTTGTCTGGAATTGTCGAGAATATTTCGCATAAGGTGAGAAAACTCTGAGATATATTCAGCAGTCAAATGTGGCTCACTTACAAATAAATAACCCTCGATAGAAGCTAAAGCATTATGAATGAAATGAGGGTTCATTTGTAATTGTAAAACCCGATGTTTAAGTTCTGAAGTTTTGTTTTTAGTTTGTAAAATTCTATTCCTTGCATAAAAAGTAATTATTATAATAATCAGAAAGATAAAAATACTTCCTGAAATTAAAATCATCTTATGGCGTTGTATTTCAGCATTAGATAGTTCGTTTTGCATTCGTAATTGGTCTATTTGTTTTTCTTTTTGTTCGGAAATTAATTGTAATTTCAGATTGCTAAGTTGTTGTGCAATCTGGTTATTAATTTTATTTTCTTTTTGATAATGTTCAAATGCTTTTTCTCCACTTCCAAGACATAAATAAGCTTGAGCCAACATGCTATGATTTTTTGAAATCATATCAACATAATTTATTTCCGAAGCTATTTCAATACTTTTTTCTAGATAATATACTGCTGAGTCGCATTTTTCTTGAAAAGTATAACTATAGCCTAAAGCATGTAATATATTAACTGTTAGCTCTTTTCTGCCAACATCAATAGCTAAATGAACTGCACGAGTTAGATAAGAATTTGCCTCTTTAAAATCTGAATTGAAAGTTTGTATTAATCCAATATTTTTGAGTGCATTTGAAATGTTTTCGCTATTGCTTGATAATTCGCTGTATTTTAGTGCATTTTGATAGTACATTAATGCAAGCTTATTCATGCCGCTCATACTAAATATGTTTCCAATATTATTATAAGTATTAATCATTCCATCGTAGTTATTAAGCTCTGTCTCAATCTCTAATGCTTTTTGATAATATACTAAAGCAGTGTCGTAACTTTCCATTATTTCGTTAACTACTCCAATTGCATTATAGCATGATGCTTTTCCGATATTGTAATTTATTTTCTCGAAATACTCAATTGAGTTATAATAATTATACAATGCACTATCATAAGCAGCAGTGTTAAGATAAATATTTCCAAGGTTATACAATGTTATACCGAGACCCTTTTCATCGTTTAGCAATTTTTTTAAATAAAAAGCTTTATTCAAATACTCAATAGCTTTTTTGTTGTTTCCATCTTCTAAATATGCTACTCCAATTGCATTTAATGATTTTGCAACATTTACAGAATCTTTTAGTTGTAACCATATTCCAAGAGCTTTTTCGTAGCTTAAAAATGCTGTATCAAAATTTCGTAATTTTTTATTGTAAACTCCCTGTAAATAAGTTGCATCTGCTATATGCTCAAAAGCTTTTTCTTTTTGGGCAATGTCTAATAAAATTTTTGAGTATAATAAAGCAGAATCAACATTTGTTAGCATATAATACGAACAAATTTCTTTAACTGTATTATACTTATCTTTTAAATCTTTATGCGATTTAAATCGAACTAATAAAGAATCAACATTTACAGCAAAAGTTGAAAATGAAAATAATAAAAAAATGATTAAAAATTGTTTAAGCATTTCTTGAAAAAAAAAATTATAAAACAAATGTAAAATTTTAATACTAATATATTGTATCAAATTATTTAACACCTGTATTTATTTATTTAACGATATGGTTTGGTTATTTAATGCAATGAAACATACCCCGAAAAGTCGGGGCAAGCTATGGCTAAAAAAGACACACGATGTTTCAGGAAGAGAATGATTATATCAAAAATTTAGACAGGATTAACAAGATAAAACCTGTAAATCTTGTAAATCCTGTCAAAAAGAATTATAATAATCTTAGTAAAATCAGCGTCTAATAAAATGATGAAAATGAAAAATTCCTATTAGTCGAAGTATAAAGAGATTACTCCTATTTTAAGACTTACGGATTGCAAATATGTAAGAGCTATGATTTTAATTTTTAAAAGAAAATTATTCCAACCCTAGCACTGATACACCTTGTTCAAAAATTATATCTTTTGGAATACCTGCTTCGGCTATACGTTGTAAATCTTTATGAAGAGTTTCTTTTATCATTCCTTTTTCATCAATTAACGCTTTAGCAGCTCTATAATCTCCATTTCCTTGAATTGAAATTATTTTTTCGGCTAATTTTGATACTGCATCTTTCATTTTATCAACGTTAACACTGTAAGTTCCAGTAGCATCGTCTCTGTTGAATGCTCCAGTTTCTTGAAAATAATTGAATACTATCATATTTGCCTGACCTTGAGAATGACCGGCACCAAATCTAACTGAACGAAAAATGTTTGCCATATATGTAACGTAGTTATCAGTTAATTCACCATCTTTAATCTCTCCCAGTTCATACAATTTTGTAACAAGAAAAATTCTTAAAACTTCAGCTTTTCCAACATGAAGTATGTTATATAATTCTTTTAAAGCATCTTTAACGCTTTGCTTATTACCATTTACAGTAAATTTTACACCAAGTCCTTCGCCAATTTCATAACACATACTATTTTGAAAGAAAGCATCAAATTTGATATGTTTTCTTTGATTTTCAGAAATTAATAAAGCGGAAATAGGAGTGAGTATTTTTTCAAATTTTAATTTCATTACATTTTTGAACTGTAATTTTCTATTACCTTTTTCGAGTTGAACTCTGCCATCTATAGGTCGGTTTATTGAAATAGATTTTCCACCGGCATTGCTGTAACCACTATAATATATAGCATCATAAACGCCTATATCAGAATCTTTTCCAGGTACTTCTTGTTTGAATTTATCTTCAACTGGAAGACTTTTTTGAAGCTCAGGCAGTAATGAAATAAAACGTTCAAGTTTATCGCTCCATTCTTTGTCTTTGATAAGTAAATATGATTCAAATGCAGCTTTTATATTTAAAAATCTATCTTCTTGATCTTCATAAGGTCCAAATAGGTAATCAATTTTATTTCCTTTCATGTCCATCCAAGCTATTTCACTATCGTAGTAATTATCAGTTAGAAGTGCTTCTGCTCTTAAAGTTAAATACTTTTTAAAGTCTTCATTATCTGATAAAGTGGCAGCTTCTTTAACTAAGTCAGAAACTTTTTGTAGTTTATCGGAGTATGCTTTATGATAAGGTATTGTGTATAATGAACCATCTTCTGCTCTTTTAATTATTGTGAAAGCACTGAATTTGTCTTCAAATTTCATATCAACAAATTGTAAATATTTTACATCTTTTGCATATAAATTTGCTCCAATTGGTTTTTTACCAAATCTTTCTCCGATAGGTTTAAAATCATCAAATCTATCCCAAGGTCCAATATTAATTTTTACTAAATTTAAAGTATCTTCATCTGTAATTGAATTAAATAACTCATTTTTATCACCATAAGCTTGTTCCCAAAAAATTTCATCTATAATATCTGATGCTTGAATAAGAAGCTTTATCATGCTTTTCTCTTTTTCGTTAAGAGAGCTTAAATCTGTAGTTAATGATACTTTAATGTATTCATTTACACGATCTTTGATTGTTCTATTATCAACAACTTCTTCCGGTTGTTCATTATTTGTGCTTTCAGTATTATTTGGTTGGTTTTTACAACTAATAATTAAAATACTTAATAACGTTGCAAAAAAAATCGTAGCAAAATTATATTTAAAATACATATCACACCTCCATTATAATTTTAACACGCAATATAATACTTTTTTAGATATAATTATTGTAATCAAATAATTATTTTATTCAGATGTAATTATTTGATTTTAAGCCCTTTTATTGTTAAAGTTGATTTGTTGCTTAGTAATATTTTAAAATAATATATGCCTTCTTTAAACTCAGAAGTGTTAACTTTTATTTTATTTTCAAAAGAATTGTAATTTTTTACTACTATTAATTCTGATGATGAATTATATATGTCAATTCGTATTACAGAATTATATTTATTGCTATTATTATATATATAGGTTAGTTCGTTAAAAATATTCGGAATTAAATAAATTTCTTCAACATTTTTAAGTTTTAAAATGTTTACAACAGTATCAAAAGCATAAATACTATTGAATAACAATGTATCACATGGACAATTAATATTACATGAAATTAATTCAACATTGTAATGTCCTGTATCGCTATAAGTTGTATAAGGATTTAAATCAATTGAAGTATTGTTATTTCCAAAAGTCCATGAATATGAAGTGCTGTATTCTGATTGGTTTGTAAATAAGATTGTTAATGGGATTTGACCTGAATTTTTATTGGTAATAAAATTTGCAACCGGATTATTATTTACTGTCAGATAATTATTTGAAATTATTGTATCGCTTCCAAAAGAGTTGTACGCAATAAGTTGTACTTGAAAATTTCCAGAAGAATTAAAAGTAATTAAAGGATTATTTTCGTTACTCAACATCGGATTTCCTCCTTCAAAATACCAACTTACCGAATCTGCATTAACAGATTGATTAACAAATTGAACCTCATCGCCCACACAAACCGAAATCGTATTTGAAGTAAATTGAGCTGTAACAGGATTTGCAACTATAAATCCATCGGACGATGAAATATCTGAATATAATCCTGCTTCATTTAAAGATTTTACATTAACGAAGTATTGTGTATTATAACTTAGTGATAAACTGCTGATTGTAATATTTGTATTCACTGAGCTTGATGTCCAGTTTAGAATATTAGTACTAGCTTGTGATGTACCTATTGAATAAAAATATTCTGTAACATTTGAATTTGAATCTATTGCTAAACTCCAATTTGCCGAAATTTCAGAAGTTGAAATAATTGTATCTATATCAGTACTTTGACCGTCATTAATAATTACAGTTGAGGGTTTTGTCCAATCAATATTTACATCTAATCCGGCAACATTTGAAAAATTATCGGAATCATCTATTATTACAGATTTTATTTTGCACGAAGGAGTTGTTGGATTTGGATTTTGATAGCGAATATCGCTTAAACTTGTGCCAACCGAAATAAGTTCAGAACCTGTTCTTGTTTTATATACTTTTATATCGTCGTACATAACATCGCAATCGCCGGTTCTTAAAGAAATTGCTGTAGCTGATTGTAATGGAGCAGTATCAATATATGATGATGTTAAAATATTATTCTGATAAGTTTTTAATTCTCCGTTACTTGGATTATAGCTAACTTTATAATCGTACCAAACTCCGGCATTTACAACGCAAGTATCATCTGTAACGATTTGAATGACATCATTTTTTACTGTGTAGAGTTGAACATGATTTTGGTCGGCTCTATAATAAATCATATAAGCGTTGCCACGTTGGGTTAGAGTTGGATTGTCGGAAAAAATATATAATCCTGCACGGCGGTTTGCTCCTGTTCCGTCTATTTTCATTTGCCAATGATAAAGCCAAGTATGAGTACTATCCTGATTAACACTTGTATAAATATTTGTATTTGTATTAACTTGTTGTGTTTGATTCAAATGTCCTGAGTTTATGCTCCAAGTGCCAGAGGTTGAAGTCCAATCAGTATGAATTGCAGTTTCAAAATTATCGTTGAAGAAACCATTATCCGAATTTGCTCTCCATTCAGTTCCATTAAAATCAAGTACTTGGTAGAATTTATCTTTTATGCCAACATTGTCATTATCGGTAAATGTTGCGTTAAAATCGCTTGTTTGCCAATTATTTGCAGATATTTGTGTTGTTGGAATAACGTTATCAATTGTACAATTCCAAATTGCGGTAAAACCGGCATTTACAGTTGCTCCATCAGATTTGAATCTAAATGTAAGAGAATTTCCAGATGATGTAATTGTTCCGGGGCTTGTTGTTCCTGAATATTGTCCTATTAAATTTGTAGTTCCTACTCCATCATAAATCCACAAATAATCGTAATTTGTTTCTAAATCAAATTGAGTAAAAGTTAATGACATTCCACTTGCTCCTGTTGGAGAAATTGTATATGTATAGTCTTCATTATTATAATAACTCTTTGTTGGTCCACCCATATCGTAAATTGTATCTGAGCAAGCAGTTACTGCACAATCAGTAAAACTTTCTCTTAAAGCGTCCCAGTAATCAGCATATCCGTCGTCAAAACCAAGTGCCCACATTCCAACTCCTGCAATATCCTGAATATTTATTACTTCAAATCGCTGCTCCATTGTGTATTTGTTATTTACATAACATTGCTTCCAATTACCACCCGATT
>MENC01000112.1:4975-6430 GCA_001768155.1 Bacteroidetes bacterium GWA2_30_7 | reverse complement strand
AGAATTTATTGCTTCTTTAACCGAACCTACCGAAGAAGATTTAAAATTAGTAGGTAAATATTATCATGATGTTGAATGGGAAGCCGTTCGTAACGCACTTTTAAATGAAGGCATTCGCCTAGATGGTCGTAAAACTGACGAAATAAGACCAATTTGGTGCGAAGTTGGTTATTTGCCTATGGCTCACGGTTCTGCAATTTTTACCAGAGGCGAAACACAATCGTTAACTACAGTTACTTTAGGAACAAAGTTAGATGAACAAATGATTGATGGAGCCTTAATAAAAGGAAGCGAAAAATTTATTTTACATTATAATTTTCCACCATATTCTACCGGCGAAGCACGTCCAAACAGAGGTACAGGTCGCAGAGAAATCGGACATGGAAATTTAGCTCATAGAGCATTGAAAAAAATGGTTCCAGGCAATATCGAAGGAAATCCTTATACAATAAGAGTCGTTTCTGATATTTTAGAATCAAACGGTTCTTCATCAATGGCTACAGTTTGTGCTGGAACACTTGCACTTATGGATGCCGGAATTCAAATTAAAAAACCCGTTACAGGTATTGCAATGGGCTTAATTTCAAACTCAAAAACAGGAAAATTTGCAGTTCTTTCTGATATTCTTGGCGATGAAGACCATTTAGGAGATATGGACTTTAAAGTAACCGGCACAGCAGACGGAATTACAGCATGCCAAATGGATATTAAAGTTGAAGGACTTTCTTATGAAATTCTATCTCAAGCACTTGAACAAGCAAAAAGAGGCAGATTACATATTTTGGAAACAATTTTAAAAACAATTGCTAAACCAAATCCAGAACTAAAACCTCACACACCACGAATCGAAAGAATTATTATTCCTAAAGAAATGATTGGTGCAGTAATTGGTCCAGGCGGTAAAATTATTCAAGATATTCAAGCTACAACTAATACAACTATTGTTTTAGAAGAAGTTGGAAATACCGGTGTGGTTGACATTTTTGCTGACAATAAAGCAAATATAACTGCGGCACTTAACAGAATCAAAGGAATAGTTGCAATTCCAGAAATTGGCGAAGTTTACGAAGGAAAAATTAAATCGATAGTTGCTTTCGGAGCATTTGTCGAATTTATTCCGGGCAAAGAAGGTTTACTTCATATTTCAGAAATCGAATGGCGAAGATTAAATACAGTTGATGAAGTTTTAAAAGAAGGCGAAATTATTAAAGTAAAATTACTCGAAATTGATAAAAACGGTAAATTTAAATTATCAAGAAAAGCACTTTTACCACGACCTCCAAAACCTGAAACTGCTCAATAATATTAAGAAGCCAGATTTATTCTGGCTTTTTTTTTTAAATATTTTCGGTTTCATAAAACTCACATTGTTACAGACTAGGCTCGGCTGAGGCTCCTGTCTCAGTAGATAATATTTATTCAGGCTCTGCCTGAAAATTCTCGGTAGCTGAACAA
>MENC01000112.1:172-4936 GCA_001768155.1 Bacteroidetes bacterium GWA2_30_7 | reverse complement strand
TTTAACAATTTAATCATTTAACAATGTAACTTAAATCTTTTTTATTAAATTTGTTTCAGAGTTACAAAAGCAAATGAATTTTTCCGAGTTTTTCAAATATCTGATACTTATTATTTTATTATTTTGTTTTACAAAATCAGCTCTTTACTCACAAGAAAAATTTACCAAATGGCAAGATAAACCACTAATTGCTGTACTATTTAGTCCCGATGGTCAGACATTAACAAGCGTTGGCTCAGATAAAACAATAAAAATATGGAGTGTTACCGATGGAGCATTAATAAATACATTAGTTGATAATGCATCCGGCGAAGTAGCAATTGCATACAGTCCCGATGGTAAGCATATTGTAAGCGGTAGCTGGGATAAAGATGTTAAAATTTGGGATGTTGCAACCGGAAAAGTAATTTCACGCTTTTCTGGTCACGATAAGTCTTTACGAACAGTATCATATCATCCAAGCGGAAAATTTGTTGCAAGTGCCGGATGGGATAAAGATATTCTGATTTGGTACGAACCAACTGGGTTATTAATTAAAAAACTAACAGGTAACGAACAATGTGTTAGAGCAATAGAATATAGTCCCGATGGAAAATATATTGCAAGCGGAGGTTACGATTTATTTCTTCGAATTTATGATATAACCTCTGGAAATATTGTGTTTTCAGAAAAAGCACATAAATATCCAATCGAATCGTTAAGCTATAGTCCCGATGGAAAATACATTGCAACAGGTGGAAACGATAATTTTATTAAAATTTGGGATGTAGCTTCAAAAAAGGTTTTCAGAACTCTTACCGGACATACCGATGCTATATATACACTTTACTTTAGCCCAGATGGAAAATATCTTGCAAGTGGTGGAAACGACAATTCAATAAAAATTTGGGATATTCAAAAAGGCACTAACATAATGACTTTCAAAGGACATTCGCTAACAGTAAAATCAGTATCATTTAGTCCGAATGGAAAATTACTCGTTAGTGCATCAGCAGATAAAACAATTAGAGTCTGGGATATGTCAACTTTAAATATAACCCCAATACAAAAAACTAAATTTATTAAAAATGTTTATAGTAATAATAAATCATTTGAATTTAGTACATCTTTAAATCAAGAGTACAATATAGCCGACAGAGAATTTATTTTCACCACAATAGTAAAAAATCTAAAATTTGATAATATTCGTTTATTTCTGAACAAAAAAGAATATTCAAAATTCAATGGAACCGACACAGTTGTTGTTAAGCCTGAGATAAAAAAAATAGACGATTCCGAATCACTTGTCGAATACAATATTTACTTGCCTTACGGTAAAAACGATTTGCAATTATATGTAACAAAAAATAACGAAACAGATATTTATATTAGTAATGAAATTAAAATAAATTGTATCGACTTTGAAAATTCTTCAGCAAAATCAAAACTATATATAATAAACTTTAACCCAAGCAGCTTTACCGATAAAAAAATATCAAAGCTTTATAAACAAGACAATTTAACATTATTTTGTGATGCACTTAAAAGCCTTAAAAATGTTATATATAAAGATGTAGTTATTTTAGATTTTAATTCCTTAGAAAAATTTTATTTAGATTCTATTAAAAATAACATAAAAAATTTAACTAAAAATTTAAAAAGTTATGATGCAATATTAATAACATTCAATGGATTTTTTATTGAAAACAATAATTCATTAGCCTATTTGAATCCTAATTCATCAATGAAGGATATAAATTTAATTTTTATGGATTCCGTTATTAATTATATTGGTACAAAAATTAAAACATTTGGAGTTATAAATAATTTCTCTCAATTTAATTTAAAAATTGATGACAAATATATTATTCCCGAATCAAAAACTGTATTCGATAAAACAACATCATTAGTTAAAAAGTATAATAGTAATTATATATTTCAAATAAATAATATATCAGATGAAAACCCTTACGAAATAATTGCAAAATCAAAAAATAAATCTGTCGATATTGATACAAATTCTATAATATCTATTGATGAAATAAATAATGTATTGTTCCCGATTTATAATTCAAATTTTAATACAAATAACAAACAGCAACCATTTTATTTACTTAAAAATTAATCAATTAAAAAAAACAATTATTAATTTGATGTCCATTTTATTATTTAATTCAAAATACTTATCTTGAATTTTTTAAATTTTATCAAATTGATTTAGTATAATGTAAAAACATCTACATGAGCAAAAACCTTAATATAAACGACTTACTACAAAAAATTTCGATTCTCGAAAACGAAAATAATACATTAAAATTAAACTTAAATAACTTAAATTTAAGTAGATTACAATCTAATTTTGAAAATTATCCTAAAATTTGTGAAGTAAATTTTATCGATTTATTAGAAAATTTACTTACCGGATTTGCATATCACGAAATAATTTTTGATGCTCAAAATAATCCCATTGATTGTAAATACTTGTATGTTAATAAAAAATTTGAAGAAATTATTGGTATCAATAAGAATGAAATCATTGGAAAATCTTTATACGAAATTTTCCCCGGAGTTGAACCATTTTGGCTTAAAACCTATGCAGATGTTGCATTAAATGGCTGTACAAAATCATTTGAACATTATTCTATATTACTTGATAAATATCTCGAAGTTAATGCTTATTCGCCCGAAAGTGGAAAATTTATTACAGTATTTAATGATATTACTTCTACTAAACTTAAAGAAGAAAAAATATTACAAAATAACAACGCTCTAAAAATCTTTGGATTACTAAGTAATATAATTTCCGAACCAAATGATAATATTTCTTTTTTTCAAAAAATATGTGATTTAATTATTAGTAATGGAAATTATAAACTTTGCTGGATTGGTATTGTAAATTACGACAAAAATAAAACTATAAAATCCGTTGCTCAGTCTGGATACGAAAAAGGGTACATCGAAAAACTTAATATTACTTGGGAAGACAATGAAAATGGAAATGGACCAACCGGAAAAGCAGTAAGGCTCCAAAAACCAATTGCTTCAAATAATCTTGAAGTTGATTTAAATTTTAAGATATGGATTCATGAAGCTAAAAAACAAGGTTTCAAATCATCAGCCTCAATTCCAATATTTTTTAATAATAAAGTATATGCTTCGTTAAATATTTATTCCGAAAATATTAATGTTTTTCAAGAAGAAGAATTAACAATTTTTGAAAACTTTTCTAAAAGTATTTCAAATGGATTAAATCTGATTCAAATAAATAATGAATTACAAAAAACGATTGCAGAATTACAAAAAAATGAAGAAAAATTTAAAATAATTGTAGAAAATTCACCTTATCCTATTGCATTATCCGACACTAATGATAATACCAAATATTTAAATCAAAAATTTATTGATTTATTTGGTTATACTATTGATGAAATACCGGATGTAAAAACGTTTAATAAATTAGTTTTCCCAGACGAAGAATATCGTAACAAAGTTTTTGAAAAATGGAATAATGATATTGCTTTTATTAAATCTGGAAAAACTATTTCTCAAGAATTTATTGTTCGTTGTAAAAATAATGTCAATAGAAATGTTTTATTTACACTAATTAATATTAATTCCGAAACCAGAATTTTATTTTTCCAAGATAATACAAGTATAAGAAATGCAATAACAAGTATAATCGAAAATGAAGAAAATCTCAGAGTTACATTAAATAGTATTGGCGATGCAGTAATTGTAACAGATAAAAACGGTTTAATTACCAGAATGAATCCTGTTGCTCAAAAACTTACAGGTTGGACTATTTCTAAATCCCTAGGTAAAAAATTAAATGAAATTTTCAATATTATAAATGCCAAAACCGGAATACCAGCTCCAAATCCGGTCGAAAAAGTATTGAAATCTGGAAAGGTAGTTGGACTTGCAAATCATACACAGTTAATTTCGAGAAGTGGAAAAAAATATCACATTGATGATAGTGCAGCACCAATTTTAACAGCCGATGGAGAGGCACTTGGTGTAATAATGGTTTTTCATGATATTACCGAAAAATATCACTTGAATGAAGAAATAAAAGAAACAAGTAGAAAGCTAACTAACTTAATTTCAAATCTACCAGGGCTTGTTTACCGCTGTCTCAACGATTTTGATTGGACAATGGAATATTTAAGCAAAGGCTGTGAAGAGCTAACCGGTTATACACCAGAAGAAATATTAAAAAATAAACCCACATTTAACGAAATCATAATCCCCGAACATAGAGAAATTGTTTGGGGCAACATTCAAAATAATCTTTCCTTACAAAAACCTTTTCAATTAACATACAAAATTCGCTGTAAAAATAATACCGAAAAATGGGTTTGGGAGCAAGGTTCGGGAGTTTTCGACAACGAAGGTAATCTAATTGCACTAGAAGGTTTTATATATGATATTACTGACGAACATCTTGTAAATGAAGCACTAAAAGAAAGCGAATATAAATTTTCCAGAGCATTTAAATCTAGCCCCGATAATATCATAATTTCGCAACTTTGTGATGGCAAAATTATCGAAGTAAATGAACGGTTTTTAAAATCATTAGAATTTAAAGACGAATCGGAAGTAATCGGAAAAACAGCTCTTGAACTTTCTTTATGGGAAAATCTTGATGACCGTGAATATTTTATAAACACAATACGAGATAAGGGCGAAATAAATGACTTTGAAGCAATAATTAATACAAAAAATAATAATAAAATATCTTGCATAATTTCAGCAAGAACACTCGAAATAAATAACGAGCCTTGT
>MENC01000112.1:0-147 GCA_001768155.1 Bacteroidetes bacterium GWA2_30_7 | reverse complement strand
CAGAAATCAAAAAAGTTCAAAATCAACTAATTGAATCTGAAAAACGATATTCTGAATTATTAAATGGTTCGCATAATGGAGTATTGGTTGCAGAATTATCAACTTTAAAATTTGTTTATGCAAACAAAGCAATTTGCAATATGGTTG
>MENC01000111.1:3028-6543 GCA_001768155.1 Bacteroidetes bacterium GWA2_30_7 | reverse complement strand
ACCTGTCCATAAACAACATTTGTGCATGGTGTTGGTACAGGACTAGTTGCTTTATCAGACGCAACTCTCATTCTCAAAGAAGATAATGTTGCTGAAACGTCAGTATAAATTATACCAGAATGTATTCCTATTTTATTATTAGATGAAAATACAAGTTCGCTGACTGGGTCAAAAGAACCATTATTATTATAATCAATCCAAACTCTTACATTTTCTGAATAGCTAGTGCAAGTCTTAACAGAAATTGCATACGGATTTCCAGCAATTAAATTAGTGCTTTGTGAGCAAGTATAATCTTTATATCCATCAACTCCGTCATTTGTGGTATTGTTAATGGAATTTAATGTTACGTTAGTAATTCCATAACCACAGCAATAGCTAGTAGTAGTAGGCGAACAACTGGGGGAAATGGGACCTCCTGAATTAGTTATAGTTATATAATTTGATTTCAATATACTATCGCTACTACTTCCACAAGCACCTGAACCATAAGCAACTAATTTTACAGAATATGTTCCAATACTAGTATATGTATGAGAAGGATTTTGCAGTAAAGAAGTGTCTCCATCACCAAAAGTCCAAATATAAGATGATGCATTTAATGTGGAGTTACTAAATGATATTGTAGAAGGAATGTTGCATGAAAAAGTAGATGAAGCATTAAAACCTACAATAACATTTGTATTTGAAACTGCACCTACTCCAACAGCATACCAAGCATTTGTTGTTTGAATAGTTTCTATTGAACATTCACCATATAAATCAATTGCAGATTGAATTGCATAAAAACGAGCATCATTATAATTTGAAGATGGTGTTAGATAAACTGTTAGGTTACGGTAAGCAATGTTTGCTGCTTTTTCCCAGCCAATTCCAGTTACTGAATAGGAATTACCAATATCATTTACTCCTGAACCACCTTGTGATAATAGATAAAACCAATGATTTTGCACTCCACTTTGATTATGTACTTCTGCATAACTCCAATACAAACCGTCATAAGTATCAGGATTATTATGTAAGTTTGGATTTTCCATAGAACGGAATCCTGCACCACCTGGGCTAAAATCTTCACCAATTAAAAAATCGGCATAAGAAGGAGTAGCATAAAATTCCAAAACTGAACCATAAATATCACTAAATGATTCGTTCAATGCTCCCGATTCACCACTATATATCAAACCTGCTGAAAATTCAGTAATACCATGAGTAAGTTCGTGTGCACAAACATCCATAGATGTTAATGGAGTATAAGTTCCGTCTCCATCACCATAAGTCATTCTTTGCCCATCCCAAAAAGCATTTACATAATTATAGCTGTAATGTACATAACTCAATAATTTTGTTCCAAGATTATCAAAACTGTTTCTACCGTGTTCATTGAAAAAATAATCATAGGTTTTTTCAGCACCAAAGTGAGCGTCAGTTGCGGCTTCATCTTTTTGAGCATTTACATTATTCCAAAAATTATCACTATCTGTAAAGTCTGTTGCCGAAGCATAACTGGTTCCATTGTTCAAATCATAAGTTTCTACTCCACCGCCCCTACTTGTTTCTCTTAATCGGTAAGAACCGGCATAACTATCTGTTGTAATCGACTGTGTACCACAATATTTTGTAACCGCAGTACCTGTAACATCCGTATGAAGAATACGATTATTTTTAGCAATTATATTACCGTTAATAGCATCAACATAAATATATGCTCTGCTTAGTGGTTCTTCTGCATAAATGTCAAATTTATATGCTAAACGAAAATTTGCTTCTGTAAAATCAAAGTTCACCGGCACAATTACCAATTCACCTTTTGGATAATAAGTCGCATTATTGTTATTTTTTTCGCTTTTTAAATGCACTTCCTCTTCGGCATTTTGCCATTTATATGTTTTAGCTCCTACATGACTAATTGCTTTATCTAATGCTGTATTCTCTTGAATGTCAGAAGTAATATTAATATTTATTCCTTTAAAGAATTTTCCATTTATTGTTTGAACTTGTCCATTTTTAACATGTGAAATATAAATTCCACCTTCAACAGGAATATTTTTATATGTCTGTTGAAAACGATAATGAACAAAACCAAGTTTGTCTTCTTCACTCTTTATTTGCAATAAATCATCTTCTGAATTCATTTTCAAAACTTCTTTTGCCCAATTTGTAAATTGAGAAAATGGTAAAAATGAATCTTTTTTAATTTTTAAGTAAGTTGGTACACCTGTATTATCATCAAGAAGAATTAATTCACTTTCCTGAATAAGTTTTTCGGCAGTTTTGTTTTTCAAAATAGTTTGAGCAGATATATCTCTTGCTCCTAAAATAAACAAACCCCATAAAATCATTATTAACAACGATAAATTACAAAATTTTTTCATTTTTTTCATTTTTAATAAATAATTAATTTGTTGTTATTTATATATGTTGAAAAGTGGCAAACTTTTCTTCTAAATCCTTCACACAAGCAGGGAATCCCACTAACTTTCTTTTTTAAGGGAAAATAAAGCTGGTAGATAATAATTTGCTCCAAACTGGTTTTATTATCCATGCAATTAATTTTCTATTTTGATATTTAATTTTATCATTCTCAAATGGCGCTTAGTATTGTTCGCATTAAAGCTTCATCTTATATATTTAATTATTAACTAAATTGCTATTAATTAACTTGAGACTGAAATGTATAAAATGAATAGATATTTTATCAATAATTATATTCATCAGAAATTTTTGTTCTAAGTTATTATATATAGTTTTTTTTTATCGTACTCATTTTAAATAAATTAAAAGTATTAAAATGAAATTTATAAAGTTTTAACAAACTTATAAATAAAAATATTAATTTAAAAATTTATTTTAAAAAAAATATATCGAAATGCAAATAATTTTACATTAACAATAACAGAACATCGAATACATATTGTTTTCTGATTTACAGATACTAATTTGAAATTTACTAAATTTGTATGGGTTGAGGTTTTCAGAATCAATTGATACCGATACGGAATAGAAATGCAAAAAATTCCTATCGGCATAAATGTACTTCAATAAACTTCAGCATGTCAACTCTAAGCGAATTTTGCTTTGCAAATTCTCTAAGATTCAGTAGAAATGTGAAATTTAAAAAAAAATTTCATTAAAAAGATTTGTTTGAATTTAATATTTATAAAATTTCGATTAATCACTAGCTAGTTAATAGCTTTTTTTTAATTTTACATTCAAATTTCGGGGTGTAGCGCAGTTGGCTAGCGTGCTACGTTCGGGACGTAGAGGTCGCGAGTTCGAATCTCGCCACCCCGACTTTTTGTAGAATACTATCAATAAATTTTGTGTTGCTTTATTTAAAATATTGAAACTTACTTTAAAAACCTAATCAGCAGCATTTCGATAAGTAGAAATAGAAAAGCTAGTAATAAAGCAAATTTCCAAAGTTTTACTCCTGAATTGATTTCAGAAATTTGTTTTGAGATTTGAATATTATTGTTTTCGAGCATGAAAAAACAATTCCTCGTTTTTGTATTAAT
>MENC01000111.1:0-3017 GCA_001768155.1 Bacteroidetes bacterium GWA2_30_7 | reverse complement strand
TATTGTCGAAACTATAACTTGTTAAGTCAGATTCTGAACGATTGTAATTGAAAGATATTGGATACAAAGCCTTTTCGTTACCAAAAATTAAATAGTTGCCTGAATTGGCTATTTCATTATTAATATTGATATTTAGTCCTGAACTATGTAACTTAAATAATGGTATAAATTCAAAATCGGTTGATTCGCTTTTTATTTTAAAAATTGTATTAACATTTTGATTATTAAAGCTATAATCTACACTTATATTTTCACCTAAAGAATAATAAATAGGCATAAGTGTTGAGCTATTATTAACTATATTAATCATTGTTGGAATAAAAATCGGATGTGTTGCGAAATTACCTGACGATTTTGTAAGGTTTATACTAAATAAATATATTTTACCTTTGTCGAATGTATAATAAGCTAATACAGGCATATTGTTTTTTGTTTCCAATATTACTTCGCTCAATAAATTTGACTTTTTATATATTAATTGTGAATTAACGATTGGTAAATCAGAATTTTCTTTTAATTTTTTAAATACATTTTTAAAAATATTATTCTGAGTATTTACAAAACGGATTTGTGTTTTAACAGTATCAACTCCTGAAACCTGCGGCAAATTAAGTTTTTCGAAAAACAAATTATATGAATTTAAATTACAGCTATTTGATGGAAAAAATACTAAAGTTCCACCATTAGCAACATATTGCTCAATTTCATGTGTCAAGCCTGTAGAAAATTCATCAATTTGGTCTAAAATAATAACGTCATAAGTTTTAAACTCTGAATAATTCAGGTTTTTAACATTTTCTGATGAAACATTGTAAAGAGTATCTTCGAGTAAACTATTGATAAACATGTTTGGTTCTTTACCGAAGATTGAAAGAACGGATATTTGTTCGGGTATTAAATAACTAAAATATAGCACATTGTCATAAACAATCGGATAATCAGTAATTTCAACTTTTCCTCTGATAATTTTATTTGTTGTATTAGTATATGAAAGGTTTATAGTTTTTTCACTGGTTTGAGCAATATTAAAGCTGTTAACGGCTTTTAATGTGTCGTTTATAAAGAGTTTTAAAGATATATTTTGGTAACTTTCCTGTGATTTATTAACTATTTTGATACTGAAATTTTCGGTTTGCAATAATTTATGTTCAGGATTGTCGAACCAAACAGAATCAACAAATAAATTGTTGAAATTAGTATTTTCAAAAGGCATCAAATAATAATCCATTGATGTATCGGGCATTACATTAGAAAAATCGGTGCTTGATTTCTGAAAATCCGATAAATAATAATTTATCTGTTCGATTCCATAATCTTTATAAGAATTGAATTTTGAAATAATTTCTGATGTATTCCGAACAATTGGAGATGATTGAATATCAGCAATATTTAACAGAAATTGGTCTCTGCTTACCGGGTGTTGATGCTTTGAAAAGAAATCGTTAGTTACCAAAATAAACTTTGTTGATGCTGGATAGGCTTCAGCTATTTCACCGGCTTTGCTTTTTGCAGCTTCCAGAATTTTACCTGTTTCGCCTTCGGCATCCATACTGAAAGAATTATCGATATAAACCGAAATCAAACCGGCAATAATATCTTTGCATGATCACCCCGGCATTCAGTTGCTCCCAGTCCTGATTCAACCTCTGGGGAGTAACCGTCTCGGTCAGGCTCACCGGGTGTCTCCTCTAAGTGTAATAAATACCCTCACCAAGGCGCTTGATCCTGGTCACCTCGGCCGGCTTATCATAGGCCGGCATAGCGTAACGGTGATTTTGGGATTAAGCATGATCAGAATTTAATATTATAATTGTACCTTCTTTTTATGGCCTCGGCCTGCTTGCGCCGCTGATATGAAATAAGTTTTCGCCGGTCTTGGGCGGAAAGAGTCTTTGCGCGTTTTACCATCACATAGATATAAAATATTTCCCGCCCCCAATATTTGACCCTTGTTATCTCGGATAGCTTCAGCCAAAGCCCGCAATCGACAAAGGCATAACATTTCATCTCGTCGTACAGACCGGCCTTGATCAGAAGCGGCTTTCGTACCATCGCCCCGCCTTGAAAGATACGGTTTTCAATAAGATCCCAGCCCTTATTACAATCCCTGCCATTCACCCGGATCCCCAAAAGCCTGCCCTTGTCATCGACATCGATGACCAGAGTTTTGACATAAACCATTCCGGTCCCGGGGTGGGCATCCAGATACCGGCTCAAAGTCTTGAGGTTTCCCGGCAACATCAGGTCGTCGGCGTCGCAGAAAGAAATATATTTCCCCCGGGCAAGGCGGATCGTCTTGTTCCTCGCCGCCCCTCCACCCGCGTTCTTCCTGTTCCTGAACGCCCGCACCCGCGGGTCTTTTTTATACCGCTTGATTATTTCCCAAGTGTCATCAGTCGAACCGTCATCAAGGATCAGAAGTTCAAAGCTGTCGTAGTCCTGGGCGAGTACGCTTTCAATCGCCTCCTTGATGAACTTGGAGACGTTGTAAGCCGGCATGGTTACGGTGACTTTGGGATTACGCATGGTCATGCCTTAAAATCATAATCATATCTTCTTTTGATGGTTTCAGCCAGCTTGCGCAGCTTATAACAACGGTATTTGGCCTCTCCTTCGGGCGGCAGCCGCTTGGGGCATTTTATGATCGCATAAAATATTCCCCCGTCCAAATATTCGACTTTTGTGATCTCGCAGAGTCTCAGCCATAGTCCGTAGTCCACTGAAGAACAGTAAGCAGTTTCATCATATCCCCCGGCCTTGAGCAAGAGACGTTTTCTTGCCATCGCTCCGCCCTGACAAACCAAATTACCTAAAAGATCCCAGCCCTTGCTGAAATCCTGTCCTGTTACAAACGGGGTCTCTAACATTCTGCTTTTTGCATCGATGGTTATCACCAGGGTTTTAGGGTACACCATGCCTGTCTTCGGGTGGGCATCCAGGAACCGGCTCAAGGTTTTAAGGTTTCCAGGCATCATCAGGTCGTCGGCGTCGCAGAAAGAAACATATTTCCCACGGGC
>MENC01000110.1:6598-12569 GCA_001768155.1 Bacteroidetes bacterium GWA2_30_7 | reverse complement strand
ATTTTAGTGTATAATATGAAAAAAATACAAAAACGGATTTTTTTTAATTAAACGTCGTTGGATTTATAAATTTTTACAATAAAATAATATTACTTTTTAAAATTCATAATCCAGCAACTTCTATTCACTAAAAATTATAATGTATGGTTTCTAAGATGTATAATGGTTTAAGTTTTCGACTTTTTAATAATGAAATGTTTGTATATCAGTATACTTAATTCAAAATTTTATTTTATTTTAATTACAATACTTCAGATTTTTAATTAATTTTTCATTTAGTTTAAATATTGAATGTTTTTTAGTGTTTTGTTAGGTGTTTGATTTAGAAGTTTCTCCTTTAACATCTTCATATCATAACTTACTTTTTGCTCAACTACTTTACTGTAAATCTGTGTTGTTTTAATGCTTTTGTGTCCAAGCATTTTACTAACTGTTTCTATAGGAACTCCATTGGTAAGTGTTACGGTTGTTGCAAATGTATGTCGGGCAATATGGAAGGTTAGGTTTTTCTTAATTCCGCATAGGTCGGCTATTTCTTTGAGGTAGGAATTCATTTTCTGGTTACTTAATATCGGCAATAGCTTTCCTGTTTTATTTTCTTTATATTTTTCAAGTATTTCAAGTGCTTTTGGTAATAATGGAACTGAAGATGGTGTTCCCGTTTTTTGTCGTTTAATTTTTATCCATTTTTCACCATCTATTCCAATAAATAAATTATCACTTGTCAGTTTATAAATGTCAATATACGCAAGTCCTGTATAGCAACTAAATATGAAAATGTCTTTTACATTTTCTAACCTATTATTTAGAAATTGTTTACTTATTATAGATTCAATTTCTTCTTTTGATAAAAAATCACGTTCTGTATATTCTGTTTTTATTTGAAATTTATCAAAAGGATTCTTTTCAAGCCATTCATTAAGTACAGCAATATGAATTACTTTATTTAATCGTTGAATATGTTTATATGTTGAATTTTGACCATTCATTAAATTTACTTTCAAAAACATCTCAAATTTTGAAATAAATGAATAATCTAATTCAATAAGTTCAATATCATTTCTATTATAATATTCATTAATAAATGTTTTTATATGTTTCATTGTTGTATTATATTTTATTAGCGTAGCTTTAACATAATCAATATTTAGCTTTTTTTCAATTTCGTTTATATGAATTTTAAATATTTCCAACAATGATATTTTTTTTCTATTCACACCTGTCAGCATATTTTTAATAATGTCTGATGAAACAGCTAAATTTTCTGATATTAATTGTTCATATATTTTTCTTACTTTAATTAAAAAATTATCAATCATTGTATTAATTAACCTAGAATCTTCTTTATTTCCTTTTACCCTTCCTTTTATTGAATCCCATCTTTCTGTTTCTATAAATACTTTCATTGCTAATTCGGCTCTTTTCCCATTTACGGTAATTCTTCCATAAATAGGAGACTTGCCTTTTCCGTTTGTCTTTGATTTATTTAACCAAATCAAAATGCTAAATGTATTTTCCATAATAAACAAATTTTAAAATTAGTTTACTTTATATAAATAACTTGAAAATCACATAATATATTGTAAACAATAAATAATTAAATATCAATTTATTGTAACATAAAATAGGTAACCTGCTAAAATTGTTTGGGTAACCGAATAGGTAACTAAAAGTTTGAGAATTATTAGTTTTATTTGAATAGCTTTAAAAGAAAAAAGCCTCTAAAACATACATTTTAGAGGCTTTTAGATTTCTTTGTACACTACTTTGCGGTCCGGACGGGACTCGAACCCGCGACCTCCGCCGTGACAGGGCGGCATTCTAACCAACTGAACTACCGAACCATTTTTTGAGGACACAAAGATATAAGATTTAATTTTCAAAACCAAAAAAAATTATTGTAATAATTATTTATTTCTTATACCATTCAGAATAAGTTATATAACTTGTTGCTATTCTTTTAATTTCGCCATTTATTAATTCCGGACTAATCGACTTTACTTTCTTTGCCGGTAATCCTGCATAAATACTTCCCTCTTCTACAATTGTATTTTCTAGCACTACTGCACCGGCTGCAATAATACAATTACTTTCGATTTTTACATTATCCATAACTATTGCTCCCATTCCTATTAAAACATTATCATTTATGGTGCAGCCATGTAAAATAGCATTGTGAGCAACCGATACATTATTTCCGATATTTAAAGTAGTTTTTTTATATGTATTATGCAATACTGCTCCATCCTGAATATTGACATTATTGCCTATTCTAATTGGATTAACATCGCCTCTAATAACAGCATTAAACCACACTGAACAATTATCACCAATAATCACATCTCCAATAATCGTAACATTATCTGCAAGGTAGCAGTTTTTGCCAAATGTTGGAGTAACACCATTTAATGTCTTAATTATTTGCATATTAATAAATTACATTGAGTAAAAAACAAAATTTATTTTTTTTCAAAAAAAATTATTAAAATTGAATTAATATTAAGAATTAACTTAATTTTGCGAAAAATAAATTTTTAACAAAAATACAATTTTTATGGAAGATATAACAAAAACTGTTGAAACCGATGAAGTTGTTATTAAGTTTGTTGGCGATTCTGGAGATGGAATGCAACTTATTGGAACTCTTCTTTCTGAAACAGCTGCTCAAGTAGGCAACGACATTGCAACTTTTCCTGATTTTCCTGCCGAAATTCGTGCTCCACAAAATACTGTTGCAGGTGTTTCTGGATTTCAAGTACGTTTTGGAAGTAACAAAATTAATACACCCGGCGATTTTTGCGATTTTTTAATTGCAATGAATCCTGCTTCTTTAAAGGCAAATTTAAAATGGTGTAAAAAAGGTGCAACGATTATTTTAAACAGTGATTCATTTGAAGAAAAAGCTATTGCAAAAGCCGGATATACTTCTAATCCACTGGAAGATAATTCTCTTACAAATTATAATGTTATACCTGTTCAAATGTACAAAATGTCTGTTGATGCAGTTCAACATTTAAATATAGATAATAAATCTATTGAGAAGAGTAAAAATATATTTGCTCTTGGAATGATGTATTATTTATTCAGCCTACCGATTGAAGGAACATTATCAATGTTTGAGAAAAAATTCAAGAAAAAACCTGAAATTGTTGAGTTAAATAAAACTTTATTAAAAGAAGGTTTTAATTATGCTGATACAATCGAAGCTGTAAATTCAAAAATTTATGTTCCACCTGCAAAAGTTGAAAAAGCAAAATATAGAAATATTACAGGGAATGTAGCTATTGCTTGGGGCTTTTTAGCAGCTTCTGAACGTTCGGGTCGTCCGTTATTTCTTGGTTCTTACCCTATTACTCCTGCTACTGAAATATTGATGGAATTAGCTAAACATAAAAATTTAGGTGCAAAAGTATTACAAGCCGAAGACGAAATTGCAGGAATTTGTTCAGCAATTGGAGCCAGTTTTACAGGTTCATTAGCGTTAACTACAACATCAGGTCCAGGTTTATCATTAAAATCAGAAGCTATTGGTTTAGCTGTTATGACAGAATTACCATTAGTTATTGTTGATGTACAAAGAGCTGGTCCTTCAACCGGTTTACCAACTAAGTCGGAACAATCTGACTTATACCAAGCGTTATGGGGAAGAAATGGAGAATGTCCGGTAATTATAATTGCTGCTTCAACTCCTTCTGATTGTTTTTATTATGCATATATGGCTGCAAAATTATCAATGGAACACATGACCCCAGTTATCTTATTATCAGAAGGGTATATTGGTTTTGGTTCACAATTATTTAAAATCCCAAAAGTAGCTGATTTACCATCTATTAAGCCACCAATTGCAAAACCAAATGACCCAAATTTTTTGCCATACAATCGTGATGAAAGATTAGTTAGACAGTGGGCTTTACCCGGAACTGACGGATTAAGACATCGAATTGGCGGTCTTGAAAAAGAAAATGGTATTGGAAATGTATCTATCGACCCTCTTAATCATGAATTAATGGTTAAATACAGAACTGCAAAAGTAGAAAAAGTTGCTGATTATATTCCCGAACAAGAAGTGGAAGGAAATACTGAAGGTGATTTATTAGTAGTAAGTTGGGGAAGTACTTATGGTGCTGTAAATGCAGCAGTTGAACAATTGAAAAAAGAAGGTAAAAAAATCAGTCATGCACACTTTCATTATATAATGCCGTTGCCAAAAAATACAAACAATCTATTATCAAAATTTAAAAAAATAGTTGTGTGTGAGTTAAATGCAGGACAATTTGTAAATTATTTAAGAATGAAAGAATCTGAATATAAATTTGAACAATATAATAAAGTTCAAGGCTTACCTTTCAATACTAATGAATTAACAGAAAAATTTAATCAAATATTATCAAACTAAAATGGAAGAAAATCTAACAATAGAAAGAACTAACGTAGCTTTAAAAAAAGATGATTTTGTTAGCGACCAAATGGTTAAATGGTGCCCTGGTTGTGGTGCTCATGCAATATTAGCTGCCGTTGAAAATGTTTTTCCTAAAATAGGATATAGAAAAGAAAACTTTTTAATGGTATCAGGAATTGGATGCTCTTCAAGATTTCCATATTATGTTAATACTTACGGTTTTCACGGAATTCATGGAAGAGCACATGCTATTGCATCGGGTGCTAAAATTGCAAATCCACGATTAAGCGTTTGGATTGCTACCGGCGACGGCGATTCTATGGCAATAGGCGGAAATCATTTTATACATTTAATAAGACGTAATGTTGATGTTAATATAATGTTATTTAATAATCAGATTTATGGTCTTACAAAAGGTCAGTACTCTCCTACTACACCAATGGGAACTATCACAAAAACATCACCTTATGGAACAATTGAACATCCATTCAACCCTGGTGAATTAGTTTTAGGTGCTCAAGGAACATTTTTTGCAAGAGTTCCCGACAATAATATAAAATTGATGAGTGAATCTATGATGGAAGCAGCCAAACATGATGGAACTTCTGTAATCGAAATTTTGCAAAACTGCGTTATTTTTGCTGACAAAACTCACGAACAAATTACTTCTAAAGATTTACGAGACGATAATCAGATTGTATTACACCATGGCGAACCAATGCTTTTTGGAACAAATAAAGAAAAAGGCATTCGCTTAAATGGAACTCGTTTAGAAGTTGTTACAATTGGTGAGAAAGGAATTACTCTTAACGATATTTTAATTCACGACCAATACGAAAAAGACCCAGGTATTCATTTAATGCTTTGCAAAATGAGTTTACCCGAATTTCCTGTTGCTATAGGAGTTATTCGTTCGGCAAGTTATCCAACTTATGACGATTTAATGACAGAATCAATAGAAGATGCTCGAAGTAATTCTAAAATCAAATGCGTTGACGATTTATTAAATAGCGGTGATGTTTTTGAAATAAAATAATTTTCTTTTTTTGTTTTTCATTTTTTTTAAGTTTTGAGGCTGTTTCGATGTAACAGCCTTTTTTTTAATACATAAAACAAAATTCACCCGGATTCACTCCTGCTTTATATGAATTAAGTAATTGTCCACTTTGAGAATAAACATATAAATTTCCATTGCTAACATAATCAACAACATCCGATACATAAATTTTTGAACTAGCAGTATCCACCGAAAGCCCATAAAATATCTTATTATCTTGATTTATAAAAATTGATGTATTTAAACTTTCTTCGTAAATTGATTGTCTGAAAATTCCATTATTTATATAAAACAATGTATCTTTTGTCTTATTTACACTAAGTTCAGTTGGCGACATATTTAAATCTGAAAATATTAATGTTTTTTCAATTAGATAATTTTCAGGATTAACTTTTATCAACTTAGCGTTTTCCTGACCATAACTACTTCCGTAAAAGCCTCCATCGCACAAAATCCAAAGTTTATTATCTTTATCAATTACTATACTATTTGGCTGTTTGCCTACTGAAATCGAA
>MENC01000110.1:1773-6574 GCA_001768155.1 Bacteroidetes bacterium GWA2_30_7 | reverse complement strand
TGATAATAAATTAATTACAGCTACTCTTTTATCCTTATAATCTGTTAAATACGCTTTTTGCTTATTGATTTTTAATAAATATCGAGGAGATGTAAGATTGATAATTTTCCCTGAATATTTACATGTATTTTTATTTATAATATAAATTTTACCAGAATTATTAACGACAATATACGCAAGAGAATCAATAATAGTCATTGATTGAGCAACATCTCCCAAGGGTGCGTTATTAACCGATTGAAATAAATCGTTTTGAATCGTATTGTCCTTAAAATCAATAAACGATAATGATGCATTAGCCCATTGAAAGTTTCCTTCGTTTACAATAAATACACCTGTAGAATTTGAAACAGTTGAAATAGGATTAATTTTATCTTTCTTCTTACAAGAAATAAAAATTAAAATAAATAAAAAATACAGAAAATATTTTATCATATAGTTATGGTTAAAATTATAAAAAAATTTCTTCCGGACATTGGTCTCCAGACAACTAACTGATATTGATAATTGAATAAATTATTAATTCCTGTTTTAATTTCATAAGCTACAGTTCTGATTTTTGAATTGAATTTAAAACCAAAATCGTTTAATACAAACGATTCCAAATACTTCTCGTCTTCAGAACTTAAAGAAATACTCCTTTTGCTTTCAGAATGAATACTATAATTCAATGCAAAATTCTTAAATTTTAAATATAAAGTTGAGTTAAAAGTATTTTTTGGAATATATATTAATTGATTCTTATCTTTTGTATTATTTGAATAGGAACTTATATACGAATAGTTAGAAATTAGATTTATTTTTATAGTTTTTATATTGAATGACAGGTTTAAAGAATTTTCCAAACCATTTGAAACAACATTGTTAATATTTTCAGCCGTCCAGAAGCCATAAGCTGAGGGTTTCCACATAATCCAATTTTGTATGTAATTATAAAAACAACCTATTTTATAGTTAACATTAAAATTGTTTTTATTATAAGTCAGAAATGTAAACAAATCTGAATTTTTACTATTCTCTGCTTTCAAATTTATATTTCCACCAGGAATAAAATACATATCATTCATTGATGGTTCTTTGATATTATTTGAAGCACTTATCACAAGCCCATTATTTTTCTTTTTATTAAAATAATATTTTAACAACACTAACGGACAATGTGAAATTCCATAGTTATTTGAGTATAATTCTCTTGTAGCAATTTCAATGTTGACTTTTTTAAGAATATCCTTTGAAATATTTATGTAAACAGACGATTCAAACTTTGATGCACTAAAGTTATTTCCATTAATAATCTCAGTGTATAAGCCTTTTTTATAGTTTGTTATATTATTTAAACTTAGGTTTAGAGTTTGAAAAAATTTATATTCAAATGATATTTTTTCAAAAATTTCATACGATTTTATGTTTGTATTATATGAGGTATTATTATTTTGTGCTAAATAATAATCAATTTCTGAAAAAGATGAACCAATTTTATAATCAAAATTACCTTTGCTTAATTTCTTATCGTAATTTAATAAAAAACGAAAGTTATTATCAGATTGATTTTCATCATATTTAGCAGATTCAACATTTGTCATTATCGGAGGAATTTCCCGAATAGAAGAATTATACCAAACAAACAACGAGAGCATATTCGCTGAATTTATCTTATAATATAATTCGTTCATTAATCCAATTTGATGAAATTTACTGTTTTGTAATTTCATTTGCTGTGCAGGAAGAATTGCATAATTATTATATGTAAAATTATTTAACGATGATTTATAATAAAACTTTAATTTTTCGCTGAGTTTTGTATTCGATAAATTACATTTTACATAATTTCCATAAGTGTTAAACGAAGCAATTTCTTGCGAAACTGAAACGGAATTTTCCCAACTTGGAGTATTTTCAAAAGAAATTAAACCACCCAAACCACCTTCCGACAAATTAAGAGATTGACCGTCTGTATGCAAACTTATATTATCGGTAAAAAATACGGGAATCTGCGATAAATCTGTTTGTCCCGACATTGGAGAATTTAAACTCATTTCGTTCCACAAAACCTTTGTGTGAAATGCCCCCGCTCCTCTTATTGAAACTGTTGCCATACTTCCATTTCCATAATTCCTAACAGATAATGATGGCATATTTTTTAATAAATCATCAATTGATGTAAATTTTGAATTTTGAATTATTACCGAATCAATTCTGTTAAAATTATGAGCTATTGTATCTTTTTTATAGCCAAAAATGTTAACTTCTTTTATTTTTAAGGTGTCTTGTGCTGATAAATACTTGCCACAAAGACACAAAGACACAAAGAGTAATAAATTTTTCAAGTTAAAATTATAATAAATTGATATTAAAAGCTCCATGAAAACTTAGTGTCTTTGTGCCTTTGTGGCATATACAAAAAACTATTTATAATTTTAATATTTTGTAAGAATTAGTTATTTCACCTGAATATATTTTCACAAAATAAAATCCTTTCTTGAAACAAGAAATATCAATATAACTCTCTGCTAAATATTTATTAATTAACACCTTCCCTCTTAAATCAGAAATTGAAATTTGAATGTCATTACCTTCAAAAATATTCTCAATATAAAATCCATTACTTATTAAAGTTGGAAAAATTTTAATCGAAGATTCAATATTATTATCATTGATTGCACCCGGAAAATCTGTATTATGTATTACTCCAACTGCATCCAAATCAAATCCTCCTTGTGGAAATGGTGTTGGAAATGGATCGTTAATAATATTTCCATTATAATCGTAATTTGCAAATTGTGAATTAATTGAACCAACTACATCAATAATTTTTATGTGAGATATATTATACACATCCAATCCTGCTTTGTCTTTCAATTCTTCTAAATCAAAAGGAGTTCCATACAAACCTCTATATTTTCCAGCCAAATTGTTAATATTTATTGTTTCGATTTCTCCAAATGTTGCTATTTGAGAATTTGTTTGAGTTTGTGATGTAGAGTTAAAACGATAAAAATTCAATCCGTCAGAACTAACTTCTACGTATGCAAGTTCTAAAAATGAATCGCTGAATGAATTTTCAAAAACCGCAAAATCGTAACCGTTTCCGTTTACTATTGGCTTATCAAAACTAACAACTGCAACACCTCCATCGCCCAACGAAACTGTTAAATTATCTGCTTTAGCCTTAACATCAGCAACTTGACCATAATCAACATAGCCTAAAGATATATTCGAAATATCAACAAAACCTCTTGTTACCTGACAATCTTTAACCCATGAAATGAACAGGCTGCTATCTTTATAAATTGCAGTAGAACCTGATTCTCCAACCTTTGGGGCAAATTGTGAATAGCAAAAAATACTATTAATTATGATTAAATGAATTAATGCTAATTTTAAATACATTTCCTACAATTTAATAAATTTTCGAAATTCAACGTCTGAATCATTATAGTTTAATTTCATAAAATAACTTCCTGAATTTAAAGCAGATAAACTCAGTTTATTGTTTCCTTTAAAAATTGTTTTACATAGCATTTTACCATAAATGTCATAAATTTCAACATTATTAATTTCCTTTGTACTATTTATGTAAATATCATTAAAACAAGGGTTTGGATATACATTAGTAGATGTTTCAAAAGTCTTTTCAATTGAAGTCAAATTTCTATAATCAATTGCCATTGCCTGAGCTGAAATTCCAACTGAAAAATTACCAACCGAAACACCTAACGCATTATAAATAAATCCATTTCCTGATGAGTAATAATCAGTTGTTGTTACATAAAAAAGTTCGTTAATTGTATCAAATACTGTTTCTGCAATTGTTGAACTTGGAGCTATAAACGAAGAATTTAGAATTGATTTAACGACTATATCATATTCAGCTACTTTTCCATTCATAACCAAATACATATTATTTGCTTTTTTTGAAATTCCGCATAAGTTGTATCCATTTCCAAACGGAACATTTATAACATCATGCTCAAATACATTTGTAGAAATATTATATTTTGAAATAATTCCGTAACTACTTCCATAAGCCATTGTATTAAAAGAATATATATTTACTCCATCGCTAATTAACTCTCTCATACCCTGTCCTATTGTGTCTAAATTCATTTCTCTGACTAGTGTATTTGTAGATAAATCTATAACTGCAATTTTTCCAATTGTAGATGCCCACCCACCAGGAACAGCAACATAAGCAGTATCGCCTTCAACAACAATTCCATAAGTTTCGTCAGATACTGAACTTATCGAACTAACTAATGATAAATTACTTATATTGTAAATTTGTACAAAATCAGAACCAATTCCATTGCCTCTTCCAACAATTAACTTATCGTTCCAAACAGAAAGCATATTTAATCCCGAAACTGCAATTGCTCCAACTCTCGTATAATTATCAATATCATACTTAATTATCGAATCCTGAGCAGTAACAATTGCATAATGCTGATAAATAATTACATCCTGAACAGATTCGGTATAAATTGTGTCAAAAACAGTAGTTTCACCATTTTGCGGATTATAAGTTGCAATTGTAACATGGTCGGAATAAGGGGGTGAAAATTCCCACACACCACCATTAACAATTATAACTTGTTTTACATAATTTTGGCTAAAAGTTAAGCCACAGAAAAATCCCATAAGGATTAAAATTGAAATTTTTTTGATTGTTTTCATAAAAAACAGTTTTAAGGTAAATAAATAATTTATTCAAACCTCAAAACTTACGGGGATAGAAACTGATTAAATCTTTATGATTAATCATATTAAGCTTTTAACCCGAAGCTTTGAATATGTTTGTTTT
>MENC01000110.1:0-1766 GCA_001768155.1 Bacteroidetes bacterium GWA2_30_7 | reverse complement strand
GCAGGTCTTCTGACTTGCTCCCTCTTTTTTGCCTTCCCATACTCGACAGTGGCTATTGATTTAAAAAGAGTTACGGAGCTTACAGCAGCGGGAACTGTTCAGGATTTTCACCCGATTCCCTTTTAATCTATAAGAACCAATTCAAGTGCAAATTTAATTTTTTTTATTTAATTCTATTCAAAATTTTAAAAATTAATGTACTCCGAAAAGTCTAGACAAGAAAAATAGTCACAAAATCACCAAAGCACCAAAACTCACAAAAATAAGATTGTCAAACAAATACTCTTGGTGAAAATTTTGTGTTTTAATGCTTCCGATGAATCGGAACAAGTCTTGGTGGCAAAATAAGACTTTTTCGGAGTGGACTCAACTATATGAACTGAAAATGACAAGTGTATATGACTACTAACTAATCAAATACAATATTTTCAATATAATTTCGTGTGTAGAAATCTGATGGTGCAATTAATAAAATAAGTTTTACTGTGGTAGTTTCTTTATTTTTATTATACCAATTTTCAATAATTTCAACAATAAATTTTACTCGGTTATTATCTGACTCAACTTTAGCTTGTTTATCACCAAAAATGTACTTTTGAATATCTCTTATTCGATTGAAAGAAACGCTTGTAATACCTTTTTCAGTGCAAGAGTTTAAAATATTATTTATTGAAAGTTCGCACTGAATATCGTTATATAAATCGCCAGGGATACAATATAAGTGCTTTTCTCCAAATTTTATTAACTCATTAGGTCTTTGCTCAAATGGTTTTGTAATTTCTTTAAGTTCATTATATTCTGATTGAATTTGCTTGTAAGGAGTTTCAAAAAGAAGTCCATGATAGCCGAATATGGCTATTGCATTAGAAGTTTTAAGCCCTTCTTCGAAAATTTCACCTGATTTAAAGGATATTACTAGCATTTCAGTATAGATTAAAATCAATAAATTAATGTTACAAGATAGTTATTCTATAAAAAAATGCAAAATAAAATTTACTTTTAGTTTTTCGATAACTTAAAGTATAGACCTAACAGGTTTTAAAAACCTGTTAGGTCTAAAAAAAACTACTCCACTCCAATTCTAATTCCCTCGCTGTGTGATGCAAATTCAGGTGCATACATACACTGAATACTTGTAATTCCGTTTGAAAAATCGCCTTTATGGCTTACAAGCAATGGATATTCAAACACATAAGTTCCTTTTGGTAAAAATCCGAAAAAGAAATTTGTTGAAGCGTCTTTTGTGCTTTCGTAATATCCTAATCCATCTTGATATTTGTAACGTGAAATTACATTTACAGGCTCAAGACACGATGCTCGCATATCTTTCATGTGTACATATTCCATATCGCGGTCAACTCGTAGTTCGATTCTAACTATAATTTTATCGCCAACTTTAAGTTTGTTTTTTTCTGAAATAGGGTCAATAATTTTTCCGCTTCCGCTATTTTTTTCAATAAATAATTTCTTATTTATTTTTAATGGAGTTTCGTGTGGAGTTATTTTATCAAGTTGCTCGAAATATTGCCAGTACATTCCGCCCCATGATACTCCTTCGGTATTTTTAACTAATTTAATGTTAGCCATTTCGGGTTTAATTTCATCGCCACTCCATGAGGTTTTAAAATATCCTGTTCCGGCTTCAACTTTTACGTTGTCGTCTTTTAGTGGGTCAAGTTTTTTGTCGCCAACTGTAATTTCAACCATTTCATCGTTTTCGAGCCAGTCGGTACCTCGCATAAGCAATGCGTAAACTGCTTCAACTG
>MENC01000109.1 GCA_001768155.1 Bacteroidetes bacterium GWA2_30_7 | reverse complement strand
TAACAATGCCATAAGTTTTAATATCAGTTTTCAAATTTAGTATTTTTTAAATCGTATTGATTATAATTTTAACAGTTACAAACTGTTAGGATTTTTACATTGAAGTTGCAAACTTCAATGTGCGGGGACAATCGAAATCTTCGAAAATTGGGTTGAAAAAAAAGGTTTTTTTTGTGAAGGTGCTTTATTTTGAATTTTGAAAAACAATATTAAAACTTATTTTCATTTCATCTTCTACCGGAATCATTAAAAGTGATGGTCTTTCTACTTTATAATCAGTTAATTTTACAGGAAATGTGCCGGATATTATTATTTCATTATTACTATTTTCGCGTTTTGCTTCAAATGTTATTTCTTTTTTAACACCATGGAAGGTTAGAATTCCGGTAATTATTAACTTTAGGTTTTCTTCTTTAATGCTTGAACTTAAAAAGGTTACTCTTGGAAATTTTAGTACTTCAAGTACTTCCATTGCATGACTATCGCGATTACTATTTTCGCTATCGAAATTAGCTACGTTTGCAGCAACTCCAACTTGTAAAAACTGCTGTGTTTCTTCATTATAATTAGCATTACATACAACAATTTTATTTATTCCCTCGAACGAATGAGTTGGATGAACCATATAATAAGTAAGTTGAGATTTTTCTTTAACACAAACTAATTTTTTATCAGCAGAAAAAGTCAGAGTTGACATTAAAATTGCGAAAATAAAAAAAACAATGATTCTCATGATTTTTAAAATTTAATTGAAATTATAGCAGCCGTAAAAGCCACGCCTGTAACGATTGCCGATGCTCTGTGAGCTTGTTTCCAAGGTTTTCCTCCTTCAGCTTTTTCGCTCAATATATTTGTTGTAATCATACCGGTGAAATGAATTACTGCAAACATTTTATGCCAGTCGATATTACTCCATTTTTTATTTCGTTTTGAAATTAATGGTGGAGGACTAAATAAGGCTTCAAATGCAACAATTCCATATCCAATATTAGTAGCATCAGCAAATGCTTCGTGAGTTGATTTTTTAATTTTTTCATTATATAACATCTGTCCTGTAATTCCAGTTCCAACCATTGATAAAAATGTTGCTGCACCTAACGCCTGATGTGAAATAAGCATCAGTCTTCGAATTTTCATTTCTTTAACTCGGTTCTCGGCATTAAGAGGCATTATTCCGGTAAATCTCATAAAACCATGTTTGCCCCATAATAATCTTTTGGTTATTAACATTTTACTTGGAAGTAACGGTTGTTCAATTAGTACTGTATCGTCCAACAATAAGTTCAAAGAGTCAGCAACTTGAGCATTTGAAGTAAAATAAATAAGATTTATTGTGATTAAAAAAATTATGTATAATAACGATTTCATATAAAAACAAGTATTTAATTATAAAAATAAGTATATTATATAACTAGTATTTCTAAGAAAACGGCATATTTTAAAAAATAACAAATTTCAAGTTTCAAATCTCAAATAAATATCAAATTACAATTAACTAATATTCAAACTGTTTTGAGAATTGAAATTTTAAAAATTGGGATTTATTTGACATTTGTTTTTTGTTTTTTGGAGTTTTCTTGCAAACACTATATAATAATGAGGTTTTATAAAATTACTGTGAAATTATTTCAAAAAGTCAAAAATAATTTTTTCAGTTTCTTTAATTGCATTTTCAAGCTTATCGTTTACAACTACGTTATCGAATTTTTTGAAAAAAAGCAATTCATCTTTAGCTTTTTCAACTCTTTTCAGAATATTTTCTTCAGAATCGGTATGTCTTAATCTCAATCGTTTTTCTAACTCTACAATTGATGGAGGCATTATAAAAATTGATAAGGATTTTGTACCAAAAATCTGCTTTAAGCTTACTCCACCCTTAACATCAACATCGAACAAAACATTGTTTCCTTTTAAGAAAATCCGGTCAATTTCTGATTTCAAAGTTCCATAAAAATGGTCTTTATAAACCTCTTCCCATTCAATAAATTCGTTGTTTGAAATTTTATTTTTAAAATCTTCGGAACTAAGAAAATAATAATCTTTTCCGTCTATTTCGGTTTCTCTTTTTGTACGACTACATGCCGAAATAGAAAATTCAAATTTAAATTCAGGATGTTGTAATAAATGTTTAATTATTGTGGTTTTCCCTGCACCAGATGGGGCAGAAATAATAATTAGTTTACCAGACATTAATTAATTGAAAAAATTATCGAATTTTTATAGGTTGAGCTTGGTCAACTTTATCTTTTTCTAATCGAATAAAACCTTCGCCTTTTCGAAGTTTAAAATATGCAACACTATCGGCAGCTTTTTCAACATACACATCTCTAATTCCCTCAAATTCAGATTCATATTCAAGCTGACCACTTGCATCGCTATAATCAACATATTCTGATACTTTGTTAACAGGGTCGATGTAATTATTATTTTTATTAATGAAAATTTTAATTTTTGCACCTTCTACTGCATAACCTGCACTATCCTGAACAGAAATAATTGCTTTTGGCTTATCGGGTTTTCGACAAGAATTATTAAACATTAAAACGAAAATAAATATTGTTAATGTTATAATTACTAAAATATTCCCTTTTTTCATATCAAGTTTTATTAAAATAAATGTTTATTTTGCAAATATAAACATACAATATTAGAAAATAAAATTGAATATTTCAATATTTGTATGCTAATTAATTAAAAATGAGAAGTAATATGAAAAGATATTTTATAGTTTTATTATTAAGTAATTTGCTAATTAACAGCTATTTTGTTGTTTCTCAAACTACCGAAACAAAAGTTTTAATAAAAACTGATTTAGGAGATATAAAAATTAAACTTTACAACGAAACTCCTTTACATCGAGATAATTTTATTAAATTAGTAAATGAAGGGTTTTACAATAGTTTATTATTTCATCGGGTAATAAATAAATTTATGATTCAAACCGGCGACCCCGTTTCAAAAAATGCTCAACCCGGAGTTATGCTCGGAAATGGTGGTCCTGGCTATAATATCCCTGCTGAAATTGTATCAGGAAAAATTAATAAACGCGGTGCATTAGCTGCTGCCCGTGAAGGCGATAATGTAAATCCTAAAAGAGAATCATCTGGTTCACAATTCTATATAGTTCAGGGTGATAAATTTTCAATTGAACAATTAAATAGTATGAGTGAGAAAATTGTACAACAAAAAAAGAATGATTTTTTAGTTTCTTATGTAAATAAACCTGAGAATATTAGCATTAAAGCAAAAATTGACTCATTACAAAAAGCTAAAAATAATACCGAATTAAAAAATGTAATTAATGAATTGAATATTAAGTTAAAGCCTGATTATGACAAAATTATTAAAAATGGCGGATTCACTCCCAAACAAAAAGAAATTTACATGAAAGAAGGAGGAGCACCTCACCTTGATGGAGCTTATACAGTTTTTGGCGAAGTAATTAGCGGAATGGATATAGTTGACAAAATTGCTCTTGTTGAAAAAGATAAATCTGATAGACCAATTAAAGATATTAAAATTATCTCAACTCAGATTGTTAAATAAAATTCAAGAAATTAAGATGTGAGAAGTTAGAAGATTTTTATTGTTAAATTGCTAAATGGTTAAATTGTTTACTAGAACACATGAACACTAATTGAAAGTGAGAATGCGAGAAAGTGAGCGAACTGCGTAGCAACTTCAAACATCAAACATCAAACAAATTAACGACTAGAAGTTATGATTGAGAAAATTGAAAAATATATTGTCGAAGTTTCTAATTTAGTTGCAAATACTAAAGAAGAAGCTGAAAATTTACGAATTAAATATATTGGCAGAAATGGAATTTTAAACGATTTATTTGACGAATTTAAAACTGTTCCTAACGAGCAAAAGCGTTCTGTCGGACAAGCTATTAACACACTTAAAAACAATATTCAAGAAAAAATTGATGAATTAATAAGCAGCACAAAAAAGCTAAATTTAGAAATAAAAATTGATGTTACACTACCCGGCGATTCGCTAAAATTAGGAAGTCGTCATCCGGTAAATATTATAAAAAACCGTATTGTTGAGATATTTTCACATATTGGTTTTTCTATTTCTGAAGGTCCAGAAATTGAAGACGACTGGCATGTTTTTTCGGCATTAAATTTTCCCGAAAATCATCCTGCTCGCGATATGCAAGACACTTTTTTTATCGAAAAAAATCCAGATATTCTTTTAAGAACTCATACCTCATCAGTTCAGGTTAGAGTAATGGAAAAAGAAAAACCCCCAATCAGAACTATTTCTCCCGGAAGAGTTTTCAGAAACGAGGCAATTTCGGCACGTTCGCATTGCATTTTTCATCAGGTTGAAGGATTATATATTGACGAAAATGTTTCATTTGCAGATTTAAAACAGACTTTACTTTATTTTGCTAAAGAAATGTTTGGCGAAAACACAGAAATTAGACTACGACCATCGTTTTTCCCATTTACAGAGCCATCT
Source organism: Bacteroidetes bacterium GWA2_30_7 (assembly GCA_001768155.1). Lineage (GTDB taxonomy): Bacteria > Bacteroidota > Bacteroidia > Bacteroidales > GWF2-33-38 > GWA2-31-9. Next base: position 1,916 of record MENC01000109.1, on the reverse strand, counting down.
GCCGAAGTTGACATAACTTGCACTTGCAAAGGAAAAGGCTGTAATTTATGCAAAAATACTGGTTGGCTCGAAATTTTAGGTTGCGGAATGATTGACCCAAATGTATTAGAATTATCAGGAATAGATAGTAAAAAATATACCGGCTTTGCATTTGGAATGGGCGTAGAGCGAATAGCAATGCTTAAATTCGGAATAAAAGATATAAGATTGCTGTTTGAAAACGATGTTAGGTTTTTAAAACAGTTTGAATAAGAAAGCTAAATTGTTAACTTCGTGGCTTTGAGCCTTTGCGGTGTATTGAGCAGAGTCGAAATATGGCAAAAAAAACATATAAAAATGAAAGAATATTACTCACACGAAACAGCAATAATTGATGAAGGTTGCGAAATTGGAAAAAACACCAAAATCTGGCATTTTACTCATATTATGCAAAATTGTAAAATTGGCGAAGGTTGTAATTTAGGACAAAACGTAGTAGTTTCTCCGGGAGTTGTTTTGGGCAAAAATGTAAAAGTTCAGAATAATGTATCTATTTATACAGGAGTAATTTGCGAAGATGATGTGTTTTTAGGTCCTTCAATGGTTTTTACTAATGTTATTAACCCACGTAGTGCAATTATCCGCAAAGATGAGTACAAAAAAACACTTGTTAAAAAAGGAGCATCAATTGGAGCTAATTCAACAATAGTTTGTGGAATAACTTTAGGCGAGTTTTGTTTTATTGGAGCTGGAGCCGTTGTTATTAAGGATGTTAAGCCATTTTCATTGGTTGTTGGAAATCCATCACGACATGTTGGCTGGATGAGCGAATTTGGACATCGGTTGCATTTTAATAATGATAATATTGCCATTTGCCCGGAAAGTGAGCAAAAATACAAGTTAGAAAATTATAATGTTGTTAAATTATAACCTTCCTGAAAATCATATAGATATTTGAATATATAAAATAGATTGTTACATTGTTAAATGAATAAATTTTGCTTTAACTCTTGAATACTTTAGCACTTAAACACTCTAAAACATCAACACTTGAACACATTAACACTTGAACACATGAAACATTTCGCTTTAATAGGAGTTGCCGGATTTATTGCAAAACGGCATGTTACAGCAATTAAAGAAACTGGAAATAATCTTGTAGCTGCTGTTGATAAATTCGATAGCGTTGGGTTTTTAGATGCTTTTTTTCCAAATGCCGATTTTTTTGTAGAATTTGAACGTTTCGACCGACACATAGAAAAACTAAAACGTACAGGTACTAATGTTGACTATGTTTCTATTTGTTCTCCAAATTATCTTCACGATTCGCATATTCGATTTGCATTAAGAGCCGGAGCCGATGCAATTTGTGAAAAACCAATAGTTTTAAACCCTTGGAATATTGATGCTTTAAAAGAAATTGAAATTGAAACAGGCAAAAAAGTTAATACGATACTACAGTTACGACTTCATCCTTCAATAATTGCGTTAAAAAAAAAGGTAGAAAATGATAAATCAGGGAAAAATTACGACATTGACCTTGCATATATAACAAGCAGAGGAAATTGGTACGATTTTTCATGGAAAGGCGATTTACATAAATCGGGAGGAATTGCAACTAATATTGGAGTTCATTTTTTTGATATGTTATCGTGGATTTTTGGAGACATAGAAAGCAACGTTGTAAATATTTCAAGTGAACATAAAACAGCGGGATTTTTAAAATTAAAACGTGCAAATGTAAGATGGTTTTTAAGTATTGATTTTAACGATTTGCCAGATAATATTAAAGAAAAAAAGCAACGTACTTACAGGTCAATATCAGTAAATGGAAATGAATTTGAATTTAGCGATGGATTTACCGATTTGCATACTCTAAGCTATAATCAAATAATAAATAAAAACGGTTTCGGACTCGACGATGCCAGAAATTCAAT
>MENC01000108.1 GCA_001768155.1 Bacteroidetes bacterium GWA2_30_7 | reverse complement strand
CTTTTATGAACTTAGATACATGCAAAAAAGAAAGCTAAAAGACAGTTTATCAAACCAAGGTTTTAAAAGATTTATTGATATAAATTATCCCAATTATCTTAATTATTTTCTGCTTTATTTAATAAATGCAAGAAGGAATCTTGACCAGCCAATTACATCAAATTCCGAAGATTTTTATGCAATGAATTATGGCGGAATTGTTTACATGAAAACAGCATTTGTTTTTAACTTTTTAAAAAACTATTTAGGCGAAGCTAAATTCGATAGCATAATGCAACTTTATTATAAAAAGTGGCAATTCAAACATCCCGATAATGAAGATGTTATTTCAATTTTTAAAGATAATTGTTCGCAAAATTTAGATTGGTTTTTCGACGGTTTAATTTCAAGTACAAAACGAATTGATTATAAAATAACGTCATTAAAAAAAGCTAAAGATTCTTCTGATGAAAAAATTTGGAATTTGAAAATTAAAAATAACGGACAAATAAAATCTCCTTTTCAGGTTTCGGCTCTTAAAAACGACTCTATTACACATTCAAAATGGATTGAAGGATTCGACAAATCAAAAACTATTAAAATTGATTGGACAGATTTTGACAAGCTCAGTATTGATTCTTGTTTTACAATTCCAGATATAAATTATAAAAACAATTCGTGCCGGAAAACAGGAATTTTTAAAACAGCCGAGCCATTAAAAATAAAACTTTTGGGCGGTCTTGAAAGCCCAAATTATAACCATATTTATTTTTTGCCGGCTTTTGCATGGAACAATTATAATCAATTTATGCTTGGTGGATTATTTTATAATAGCATTGCACCAATTAAAAAGCTCGAATATGTAATTATGCCTTTGTATAGCTTTGGCACAAAAGACATTGCCGGAAGTGGTTCAATTTCATACAACATTTTTCCGGTTAATTATTTTCAATTTATAACGTTTAATGTTTCAGCTTCGCAATATTCGGTTAATAGAAAAGAAAATTTGAAATTTCAGAAATTAAAATCCAGCATTGATTTTAAATTTAAAAATTATTCAGTTCGAAAAAATAACGAAAACAGATTAACACTAAGTTCCATTTTGGCAACTAATATAGAAAAGTTAGTTTTTTCTGATTCAACTATTTACAGCCTCTTTAATCGTTGTAATTATTTATATAAAAAAATAAGATTAATTAATCCATATTCAGTTTCTGTTGCTATTGAACAAGGAAAAGGCTTTGTTAAAAGTTCATTAGAAGCAAATTACAAAATCAGCTACGGCAATTTTAAAAAAGGTCTGAATATTAGATTATTTGCCGGCAAATTTCTTTATAATGCTCCAGAATATTATGGTAATTATAATTTCCGATTAAGTGGAAATTTAGGTTATCAGGATTATACATACGATAATGTTTTTTTGGGAAGACTTGAAACAAACAACAACTATTGGGTATCTCATCAATTTGTAAAAAACGCCGGTGGATTTGGAATATATTCTCCTATCGGTCAAACAAATGACTGGATTACGACATTAGGGCTTACAACTAATATTCCTGGCAAACTACCTTTAAAATTATATTTAAATCTCGGAACTTATGCAAATGCCGGAAACGATTTGTTTACAAAAAAAGTAGCTTACGAAGGCGGAGTTGAGGTAGTAATTATACCTGATATTTTTGAAGTATTTTTTCCAGCAGTTATGTCTGTCGATTTGAAAAAAAGCAGCGATTTGTATTTCGAAAGATATTATCAAAAAATCAGATTTATCCTGAATTTGAATAAGCTTTATCCGTTTAAATATGCTAAAGAATTTATAATGTAGTATTACCAAACATTTACATAGTATTAGTAAGAAAACACCAAAAAACAAAAAACAAATTTCAAATAAATTTCAATTCTCAAAATTACAATTTTCAAAACCGTTTGAATATTACGTATTTGAGATTTATTTGAGATTTGAGATTTGAAATTTGTTATTTTTTCAAGTTATATTATTATCTTATTTGGCTTCTTAATCTATTTTACGAACCTTTGTATAAATGCTTTTAAAAAAAATAATTTTAAACAGAAACTTCTTACTACTCTCGGCAATGTTCCTTGGTATTTTTGCAGGAGGTTTTGCCGATTATTTAAAAGAATTTGCTCCTTACGATTTACTTATAATGATGACAGTATCGTTTTCGGCAGTTTCGTTTAAATCAATTTTTAACATTAAAAGTTTTTTGAAAAATGCATTGATTGCGTTTTTATTAAATTATCTTTTGTTTGGATGCGTACTTATGTTGTTGACATATATGCTTTTACCAGCAAGTTCGCCAATGATATATGGCTTTTTGTTTATAGCCTTAGCTCCTCCGGGTGTAGTAATTGTTCCTTTTTCGCAAAAAGTTAATGGAAACGAATATTTTTCTATAATAGGAACAATTGGAGGCTATATTATTCAAATTGTGGTATTTCCATTATTAGTAATATTTTTAGACATTCAAAAACAAATTCCGATAGGATATTTACTTTGGCAATTTACATTAATGTTAATATTGCCATTGATAATTTCAAGATTTATTCGTTTTAAAAAAGCTCAGAATTTTCTTGCAAAATCGCGGGGTCGAATTATTGACGTTACTTTTTTTATACTGATTTACATTGTTATAGGTTTAACACGAAATGTTTTTTTAAATAATTTATTCGAAATTGTAATGCCTGTAATAATTCTTTTAATAATGTTTTTTCCAATAATATGGATTTTTGAAAATATAATGAAAAGATTAAATATATGTGATTCAGACCAAAAAAGTTACACATTAATGTTTGTAGTTAAAAACAATGGAGTTTCAGCCTTGCTTGCATTATTAATTGTAGGACCAAATGCTGCAATTCCTTCAGCGGCATTAAGTGTTATATTGCTTATATTTTTGCTTTTATTTTTAAATAAGCATAGAATTAGCTTACATAAAATATAGATTTCAATTTTGCAGAATATCAAAAAAAAATGACCTTAAGGTTATGAAGCTTTAAGGTCATTTTAATAATATAGTAATCAATTATTTTTTCATAATTTTAAATTCCACCCTTCGGTTCATCTGGCGACCTTCTTCATCGGTATTAAATGCAACCGGACGAGATTCACCATAACCTATTGCTTTAATGCGTTTTTCTTCGATACCGCTTTTTACAAGATAGTCTTTTACCGAATTAGCTCTTGCATCAGAAAGTTTTTGATTGGTTATATCAGAACCTACATTATCGGTATGTCCTCCAATTTCAATCTCAATGCCGGGATTATTAAAAAGAAATTTTACGGCTCTATTTAATTCAGGAAACGATTCTGGTAAAAGCAAAGCTTTAGCAAATTCAAAGAAAATATTATTTATTGTAAATACAGCTCCAACTTCAATTGGCGCAAGTTTTAAATCTTTTTCTATTTCCTGATATTCGTTAAGTTCACTTAAATCAATGTTTTGTGTTACGCTGTAATGACCTTCGGCAATTGCCATAAAACCATATTTTTTTCCGGCTGGTAAAACAATTTTATATTCTCCTGTTATTGGATTTGTTCTTGCTATACCAACTTCTTCTCCGGTTTCTAAATCTTCGTAAGAAATTTTTGCCGAAATTGGTTTTCCATTTCGCTCATTTAGAGCTTTTCCAATAAGCAAAACAACTGGTTTTGGTTTAATTAAATTAGGAAGTTTGATTCTGAAAAGGTCATTTTTACCTAGCGAATTGTTTGTAGTAGAAAAATAGGCAAATTCACCAGATGCAGGGATATTATATTTTGTGTCTGATTCAGTACTATTAATAACATTTCCTAAATTTTGAGGCTCCGACCAGTTTTTCCAAGTATCGTCAAGTCTGGTTGTTAAAAAAATATCTTCTTTTCCATAACCACTTTTTCCGGATGTTGAATAATACATTGTTACACCGTCGGCAGCAAGAAAAGGGCTATAATCATTTACATTTGTATTAATTGTAGGTCCGAGATTTTCTGGTTTCGACCATCTGTTATCGCCTTTTCTAAAACTAACATATAAATCTAAGTTTCCGTAAGCATCTTTACGCTCAATTGCCATTAAAAGAAACATTCCATCGTTAGATAAATAATAGTTTGCAAATTGATTTAAATTATAGAAATCAGCAATTACTTGTTTCTCAGGATAAGACCACCCATTTTCTGTAATATTTGTTATTGAAACACCTGGACTCATTGTTCCATCTTTATTATAAACATTTCCTAGCAATAATGTATTACCATCGGGTGTAATAGATTGAACAAAATTGTTATATTGATTATTTATTGGAGCTCCCATGTTAACTGCATTTGACCATTTCCCAAATTGATTTTTTAATTCAGAATACCAAACGTCGTCTTCATCTTTAAATCCGCCTAAATTGTCGGGATGATATTTTCTTGTAAAATAAACCGCTTTACCATCGGGAGTAATTTTTGGAGCAAGTTCGTCATAAATTGAGTTTATTTCGGCACCTAAATTTTCTGGTTTTTCTTGAAATTCTAAAGTTGGAATTGTATTAATTCCCCATTTTATCGAATCTTTTGAATCTGAAATACCTATTGCATCAATCTGATTCCATCCATCAACCTTGCCTGGTTGTAAAAATACTTCAACATCTTTAACAAAATATTCAGTAACAGTAAAAAAGATATTTAATAATCTTGACTTTTCGCTAGCAGAAGATGGAGTATTTTCATAAATTATAGAACTTTCGCCACTAGTTCCATAAATAACAATTTTTTCGATAGCACCCGGATTAAAGCTCTCACCAACAGCTATTTGTTGTGCTCTGGTTGGTGAGTCAAAACTAACTCTAATAGAAACTGCTTCGGGGCTTTCATCTGTTCCTTTAGCTTTAGTTGCCCAAGCTAGATTAGATTCACCTCCAATAGGTAATACATTAGGTTGCCCGAGTAATTGTTCGGCAGATTTTTCAACTTTACTATATTGAGCAGTAGCTTTAACCACTTTAGTTGCCCACTGAATTTTTTGTGAAAAAGAATCAGTCAGCCCTGCTATAAGCAAGATTAACAACACATTAATGAGGTTTCTCATATTAAATCTACGTTTTTTATATCAAAATTTTCAATGAAAGTAATATATCTATTAAAAATATCAAAATTACAGACAATTTTTTTGCAATATGCAGAAAAATTGTGAAAAAAAGAATATCTTTGTACAAAATTTTGAAATTGCGGATGTGTCGTAATTGGTAGCCGAGCCAGACTTAGGATCTGGTGCCGAGAGGCGTGGGGGTTCGAGTCCCTTCATCCGCACAAAGTAAACTGTAATTATTAATTACGGTTTTTTTTGTTTTTTTGTTTTGAAAAACACCCGCAATCAACTGATAAGTAATTAATTAGATTTTTTTAAAAATATAAGATTATTTCATTATTATCTAATATAAATATATAGACTATATTTTTAGTGATTTAATGAAAAATATTTTAAGAGTCAAGAACTGATTTTTTTTGAACTCTTTTTAAATAACATTCTATATGATGTTTATATAGTTTATCTTTTTCTGAACTTTCCATTTGATTTATTATAGATATACGCTTTATTAATGGGTTTTTCCGTATTTTACAAAAAGGACAATCATTAAGTGGCTTGTCTAATAAACAGCTTATAGTTAATGAGATAAGGTTTTCAAATTTTTCTTCCATAAATATATTATTTTGAACATATTTTCCTCAAATGTACACATAATTAAAACATTTGTCTATATAATAAGCATATTTATTTTCAATATAAAGACAGTTTGTATATGGAAAATTGACTTAAAACTGTGAATTTTGTCATTATGAAACATATTGGCGAAATAATAAAACAATATTTATCAGAAAATAAGATTTCTGTGATAGAGTTTTCAAAAAAAATTAATCGAAGTAGAGCATCTGTTTACAATATTTTTGAAAAAGATTCTATTGATACAAGTATATTATTGAATATTTCTAAAGCTTTAAATCACAATTTTTTTCAATATTTCAACGAAGATTATCATATCTTGGAAGAAGAACGAGCTCAATATCTTAAAACAACCGAAGCTACAAAAAAATTGAATCTGGAAGTGCTTGAATATAAAAAGGAATTAATGGAACTTAAAGAAAAATACGAACTTCAAAAAAAAATTAACAATCTGCTTGAGGAAAAAATAAAGGAAATGGAAGATAAAAATTAAAAATTAGAGCTTTTTCAGTAGTTCGGAATATTTATTAGATTTCTCCAATAGTTTACACTTAATCCATTTCAGGTGCTTATAATCGTATGAGTATTTGATGTTGAGGTAATTAAACTTTTATTTTTGCCACGACTTGTCCCGATTTTTCATCAAGAGATTACTCACAAATTATTTTTATTTAATGAGTTTCCCGATGTAAATTCGCATTGGCGTTAACTTAAAGCAAAATAAATTTACAATATTGTATTATGGTGCTGAAATTTAACCAAATACAGTCTTGGAAAACAAGTTCCTTTTAGGAACGTAATATTGGTAGAAAATAACAAAATCACCTATTTTAATCCATTTAGTGCAATGTCATTAAGTTAAGGTGTTAATTAGCTAATACTGAGGAATCCCGAAAACAACAGTAGGTTGCGACCGAAGGTGAATAAAATTCTTTACAAAAATCATCTGTATTACAAAAAATTTCAATTAATTTGTCAATATGAACTACATACATAAGGCTTGAGTTTTTGATTTCTGCAATTTGTAGTTTCAAATCGTATGTTTTTTTACTCTTTTGATTTTTTTTCAACATAATGCTCTTAATATCTTACTCTTAAATCCCGAACTCATGTGATTATTAGTTCATGTTTTTGGAAAAATTGCAACTGCTCATATTTTCCTTATATTTAACCCTTAATTCGTATTCATAATTAAAAATGAAAATAATTAAAACAATTTTATTTATCTGTTTTCTCTTTATTATTAATATTTCCTTTGCAGATGAACACTATATAAAAGTAAAAATTGATAAAATTATTTCTCAGTTACAAAAAAAATATTCTGTTTCTTTTGTATATGATAGTATCCCCACTGCATCATGGAAAGAGGTAACATATACTAAAGTAAAAACAAAATCAGATTACAAAGAATTATTATTGTATCTGAAATTATTCAGTGATGAATTTAATAAATACCCAACAGAATTTATTAATAAAACGAAATTAAAACATATTGCTTTTGTAAGATTCCTTAAATATGGGGAACAACAGCGAAACGCATTGCCAGACGCATATAAAGAAATATTATTTTTTGACATAATAAAAGGTTGGCATAAAGATTTATATGTTGGCAGGAAAACAAAATTTTATATGAGGCATGTAATACACCATGAATTTTATCACATGATAGAACAGGAAATAAATGGTTCGCCTTATTATAAAGACAGCATTTGGAATAGTTTTAACGACATAAATAATCAATACGGTAATGGAGGAGTAACTATGTATGCTGACATGACAAAAAAACATAAAATAAAACTAATTCATTCTAAACCATATAAAATAACTCATCCGAAAAAAGGAA
>MENC01000107.1:5613-6641 GCA_001768155.1 Bacteroidetes bacterium GWA2_30_7 | reverse complement strand
ATACTCTTTTAATCCCTATAGTGTTTCTAAGAAAACTTGATAAAAATATAATTATACGATTTATCTTGCTTTATTCGCATTACAAATGATTGACGGCTTAAACCTGACAGGTTTTTAAAACCTGTCAGGTTTAAAGGAAAAGTTACTGCACCACAATTTTGCTTGTATAAACCTGAACTCCATCGCCAATTTTTAAAAAGTAGATTCCGCTTGGGGAATTTGAAATATCAATTTCGGTTGATTTTTGCTGGTTATAACTGTTTGCATAAACCTTTTCGCCTATTAAATTGTAAATTTCAATTGTGCCGATATTAGCATTATTAAGCGATACTGCTAACTTGCCTGTTGTGGGGTTTGGGTAAACCGTTACAGTATTATTTACTGAAATTTCATTAATACCCGTAGTAATTCCATTAGCTGTATTTGAAAATGTTGATGAACCAGCACTATTATATGCTGTTACACGATAATAATATAGGGTAGAGGCTGCCCCTGTAACATCTGCATAAGTATTTATGTTAGCTGCTGTTGTGCCAATTTCAGCATAATTTACATCATCTGTACTTCTGTAAATTCTAAAACCATCTTCGTTATTGGAATTATCTGTCCATGATAAAATCATATTTGATAATATATTTTTTAGTGATGCAAGAGTAAGGTTGGTTGGTGCTGTGGGAATGGTTATTATGCAATCCTCGCTATAACTTGCAGTTGTATCTTTAGCCCAATCCCAGTTGCTATTCATATAGTCAGTATCATCCACTTGAATACAGCTAAGGTTGGGATTGTTGATAGCATTAAAATTGCTTAAATTAATATTATTGCCATTTTTAATATCTAAACTAGTTAATTGATTATTGTAACACCATAAAGTATCAAGAGCAGTGTTGGCAGAAACATTCAAACTCGTTAATTGATTACCGTTACAATCCAATGAAGTAAGAACTGTGTTGGCAGAAAGGTTCAAACTTGTTAATTGATTACCAACACATACTAATTCTGTTAGAGCAGTATTGTAAACAAGATTC
>MENC01000107.1:0-5588 GCA_001768155.1 Bacteroidetes bacterium GWA2_30_7 | reverse complement strand
ACCACAAATAATTAAGAGCCGTGTTTGCAGAAAGGTTCAAACTTGTTAATTGATTATAGGAACACCACAAAGTATTAAGAGCCGTGTTGGCAGAAAGATTTAAACTTGTTAATTGATTATTGTTACAACCCAATGCAGTAAGAGCAGTATTGGCAGAAAGGTTCAAACTTGTTAATTGATTATAGTAACAGTACAACATTTTAAGTGCAGTGTTGGAAGTTAGGTTCAAACTTGTTAATTGATTATAGCCACAATTCAAATAAGTAAGAACCGTAAATGCTTCAATACCGGTTAGGTCTGAAATAGATGAATTGCCAACATACATTATTCCATTATAAGCAGCAGCTTCTGAGGATTGTATTTCGCCATCATGGTTGGTGTTAATAGCGTAGTTTGCAACCAATTTGGCTTTAAAATTAGCATCGGGTATGTTTACTGTTTGTGCAAAACAGTCGAAAGTTTGTAAAGTTATAAAGTTGAAAGCGAAGAGCGTGATTGCGATGCATTGAGCTTGTCGAAATGATAAAAGTAAATTTGTTTTCATATTAATTATTTTTTAAGATTTTTTTACTCGGTTTAAAATGCAATATAGTAAATCTATATTTTATATGCAAAATATCAAGAAGTAAAATCATAAACCTGTCGGGTGAAAACACCTGACAGAGGCAGGGTTAATGATTAACTACAAATCTTTTAACTGATGATTTGCTACTTACTTTATTAAAGATAAATAATTGGTAAATTCCATTTGGTAATTTTGAAACATCGAATTTAAAATCATATTCTTCTTTCCTGAAAGGAATTTTAACTTTTTGTCCGAAATTATTATAAATTGTTGTATTATAATTTCCGCTTTTAATATTATTAAAATCAATTGTTAAATAATCAGAGGCTGGATTTGGATATAGATTAAATGTTAAATTATCAATATAATTTTTATCAATGTTGGTTGGGCAGTTAGTTGTGCATTGATAGGTTATTATTTTAATGTTTTTTATTAACCAACCTGCACCCCCAAGCAGACTATCGGGTGAATTATATGTGATTCTAAAAGTTGTAGTATCATAATTATAATCTGTACTTTCATTACAATCTTGTGGTTGTTTTACAAGCATTGGAGCTACATAATTGTAAATACTATAAATCCATTGTGTGTCTCTTATTCCTGTAAATTTAAAATCAGGATAGCTAAAATCTCCTTCATAATAATAATAAAATGTACTGTCATAGTAATTTCCTAATGAAAATTGAGGATTTGAACAATAATTTATCCAGTACAATGAGTTAGGAAGTGTATCGAATTGATTTAAATTTGTGCTTTTATAAAAAACAGTTCCATAGCTTGAATTTGTTATGTTATGTTTATGCTTAATTGTAAATTCATAATTCCAAAAAAAAGGATAATTATCATTACTATTATGAGTTGTATCTCCAGTAATCATGTAGTTAGGAATTTTAATATCGAAATAATATGAACCTGTTTTTACATTCACATTATTGGTATCGGTTACAATTGCAAATGAACTGTCGCCGCTAAGTAAACCAGTTTTTCCGGTTTTAGTAATATGCCAGATTGAACTTGTGGGGATTTTTATAAAGTTTGTATCAACATTATCAAAAGTGAAAGTTCTATAAATAGGGAAGAAGCCTGTACCATAATAATATTGACTAAAAGCTAAAGTCGGTAGCAAAAGTGCAATTGAAAACAATAACTTTCTCATGATTTATTTTTTTTAAATAGTTTATTCTCAAAAGTATAATTTTTTTCAAATATTGAATAATTTTATCCTTCATAAACTTATCCTTTTTCATAAATATTGAAGTTACATTAACACTATCTAGCAACTATTTTATTTTCAATCTCAAAATAAGCATTATAGCCTTTATTCATCCAACATTCTGAATCATCAGTAATATCCAGAATAAAAATCGTTTTTGATGGATTTGGAATTTGTTCAAAATAAATTGTATCTGTATTGTTTTTATCAAAATTACTTAATGTTTGAAATCGTTTATTCATAATGTTATTATACTGAATTTGTTTGTTATATGCTATATCTGAAATTAGCGAAAGTCCATTTTTAGTAATTGCAAATGAAATTAGCATTATTAGCACAGCAAATATTTTTATTTCAGCCCTTAATTCATTAAAACCTACCGATTGAGCTTTAAAATAGTTAAAGAATACAGTTAAATTGATAAACCAAAATATTATAAATAAAAAATATGCAACATTTACCGAACGTTGCTGACCCAAAATTCCGGTTGCCCAATAAGCTGGAAATATGCAGATAAACACAACTATAAAAATTATGATAATTGAATATGAAGGCTTCAGGTAGAATGAATTTTTGAAAATAACTTCTTTGTCAGATAATTGTCTGTTAATGAAATAGTAAAATACTGACATAATTATTAATGGCAGTGATGAAATCCATTCAAAAATAAAGCGGAATGTTTGAATTGTCGAATTTATTAAAGAAGAAACCAAATTGTGATTATTTGAAAATAACGACTCTCTGGTTGAATTTCCGGGTGCAAAATAAACAAATGATGAAAAAATAAGAGTGAATATGAAAAGCAATATAAAAAAATTTCTATTTGCTTGTTTATTCCGATATGTAATAAATAAAGTTAAGGTGCATAAAAACAATAAATTAAGCATTATTACTTCATTTAATCCGGTTATAATAAAAAGCAAGCTTATTATAATGAAAGCATGAGAATATTTATTGAAAATAAACTGGTTTTTTAAATACCTGAAAATTAAAGAAACTAAGAAAAGGAATAGAATATTTCCTAAATGATATGTTACAAATCCTGTAAACCAATAAATTCCTTCTGAAATTACCGGCATTTGATAAATGTATAGTAATGTGATAAATAGGCTGTAATTGAGTTTTTCAATTTTATTAAAAATCGCAGTTATCGACGATAAAAAAAAGTAAAGTGAAAAAATTGTAAAAATTATTGAAAATACCGGAACTAATTTATAGCCAATCAAAGAGTTAAATACTATTGGATTTAAAATGACAAATAAATTAGAACTGTATCTGCCATTCCAATGTAAATATTCATACTTTAAAACTTCTAATATTCCGTAGGCTTTTCCTTTTAATGAGTATGTGAAATCATCAGCAATAGGATGAGTGAAAAAACTCATGTATATGTAAGGGAGTATTATAATTAATAGACATATAGTTAGTAATGTGAGCTTATATTTTAAAATATTATCTAATAATTTAGACATAACTTATATAATTCAGTATAAGATGAAAACTTTATGTCAGGTGATAACACTTGACATAGGCTTAGAAGATTTGACAACTTTTAAAAAGTTGTCAAATCTCGCAAGATATTGCCAATATTCTTCCATTAATCATTTTTAATTAAACTTCAGTTGTTAGGGATTTGCAATCCCGAACTCATTATTATTAGCATTTGTAATGCGGATTACAAATCCTTATAATGATAACTTTCGGATGGTTATTGAGCCTTGTCGAAATATTGCAAATCCGAAAGAGCAAGGGTTTTGTATATTGTCTGTCAGGTGAAAACACCTGACAGAGGCAGTGGCAACAATGTAACCATTAATCTTTCACCACTTCCACCCACATCCCGTGCTTACGTGCCTGAATTGTATGGTCGTACATTGCTTCGGAAGTTACCGATGGCATATAGAATCGCCCAACATAACTAGCATTTAGCATAACTTTAAAAGTTTTTGTAGCATATTTATTCAGATGGAAAAAGGTGTAAACTCTGTCGTCTCTGAAATCTTGATAGTTTGGAATGCTCGATTTTGTTAACTCTCCGGTTTCGGTCATACGGGTATTAATAATTTCCCAACCCGATGGAAATATTTGCGAAAGTGCCATTTGGAAATAATCACTTCTTAGGCTGCTGTGAATAATTTTAACTTCGGCAATAAAATCGGTTCCTTGTTTTATGCTTTCAGGATTTAGTTTTGTTCCATCGGTTAAAGTATAATTTACTTCGAGTTTTAAATCGCTTTCATAATCGGTAGTTTCTCCAGCTTCGGGAATTCCTTCGAGTATTAGCCTTGCAAACAAAACTCCGTTATTTTGATTCGATATTTTGAGTTTTCCGTTGCCAGTAAAATCAATTGGCAACTTAACCTGATAAACAGGTTTTGTTCCGGTTTTAGTTTCAGATGTTTTAGAATTTAATTGATAAGAAAACTTAACTCCTTTTGAAGTTGATGTTTTGCTAACAAATTTTGAAATAGCAATTAGCGAGTAAGCAGTCGATTGAGTGCTAAACCACGAATCGCTTGCAAGTCGTTCGGAAACCGATTTTAACAGCGAATATCCTTCTTTAGTTTTATTAAGCAATCCAAGACATTCTAAAATAATAGATTCGTCGCGGATAGATGAGCCATAAGTATAATACATATCGCTATATTCGGCTACAGATGTTGTTGCGTTTAAGATTAATTCTTCGGCAATTTTGTTTTTTCCTGCTAAAATATATGCGGCAGCGAGTTGCCATTTAACAATGTTTTTCAAATTCTTAACTTCTCTAAGTCTGTTCATTGCTCCAATTTCGGGGTTTCCTGCAAGTGCTAATGTGTATAACCGGTATGCTTGAATAAATCGGGAATAATCGCCATCGTCGTTCCAATTGTTGCTTCTCGATTGCTGATATTTTTTCCAATTTTTAAAGAATCCGTCAGGAACTGTAAAGCCTTTATTTTTGGCTTCAACCAAGAAATGTCCACCGTAGGAAGTTCCCCATTGGTCAACATCGTTTGCTCCGGGCCAATACGAAAATCCGCCCGAACTTGTCTGAAATCTTGTTAATCGTTGAATACCAGCCTTAACATTTCTTTCAATATCGGCTTTAGATGTTTCGGTAAGTTCCATTACATTTTCCAAGAAAAGCTGCGGAAACACTGATGATGTGGTTTGTTCGATACATCCATAAGGATAATGAATAAGGTATTTTAAACGCTTTTCGAGGTTAAGAGGCGGAATACTCGATACTTCCAATACACAGCTATTTGTTCCTTTTACACCCGGCAATATGAAATTAAAATCCATAGTTTTGTTGGCTTCAATTATTTGAGCCATAACATTTGTAACTCTTGGATTTGGATTGCGAACATCAATTTCGATTGAATAAGTCGCTTTTTCGTTTCCTGATGTAGCCACAATATCAACTTTTGCAATTCCTATTTCTGAATTTACTTGTAAATCAAACTCAACTAATTCGTCGCCGGGTGCATTAAAATTAACAACTTTAGACGATTCGCCTACAACTTTAAGCAAATTATTAGTTTTTACCGAAACGTTAACCGATTTCAGATTTTTTTCCATTGCAAAAACATTGATTGGAAGTTTAACAGTTTCGCTTGGTCCCAATACTCTTGGTAAAGTTCCAAGTAACATTAACGGCTTTTTAACCGGTGTGGTTTTTTCGGCAGAGCCATAAGTTTTGTTATAACCAGCAATAACCATTGTGCGAACAGAGCCAACATAATTTGGAATTTCGATAACGTGTGTATCGGTTTTTCCGCCTTTTAAGAAAAATGGTCCGATAAACTTAACCATTGGTTTAAAACGGTT
>MENC01000106.1:6715-13368 GCA_001768155.1 Bacteroidetes bacterium GWA2_30_7 | reverse complement strand
TCGCCTTTGTGTTCGGTCTTTTGAACGGTTGACCAATCTATTGTTTGAAATGGAATATTGTTGTTGCTCATAATGTAGTAGTTAAAGTCGAAATGGGGACTTCGTAAATCGAAAATTTTTAAAACCTGCAAAAAAAATACAAATTATTTGAATTTAGATTAATTTTACAACATTAATTTTTCAAACTACTATTATGAATTTTCCTATTGATTACGATTATCCGCTATTCAGACCGCCAAGCGAAGCTAATTCTATTATTTTTCAGGTAACTTATGGCTGCTCGTGGAATAATTGCAAATTTTGCGAAATGTATAAAACCAAATCGTTCAGAATCAAGAGCGAAGAACAAATTGCAAATGAAATATCAAGATTTAAAAGTCAGACAAATTTTCCTGTAAAAATATTTTTAGCCGATGGCGATTCTTTTATTTTAAGCCCCAAAAAATTACATAAAATTATTGAAAATCTTAATTCTGCATTTCCAAAAATTCAAAGAATTAGTGCTTATGCGCTTCCAAAAAATATTAATTCAAAAAGTATTGAAGAATTAAAATTATTGCGTGAAGCAGGAATTAAAATCCTTTATATAGGCGTGGAATCTGGTGATGATGAATTACTTAAATTAATTAATAAAGGCGAAACATATAATTCAACTTTAGATGCTTTACTGAAATTAAAAGCTGCCGGAATTAAAAGTTCTGTAATGTTTTTAAATGGACTCGGAGGGAAAAAATTCACAGAACAACATGCCGAAAATTCTGCAAAACTAATTACAGCTTCTCAACCTGATTTTTTTTCAACATTGGTTTTGAGTTTTCCGTTTGGCGAAGAACATTATTCATCACAACTTGATGGAAATTATTTTAGAATGTCGCAAACCGATTTGTTTAAAGAACTTTACACAATGATTGATAAAAGTATTCTTGAAAATTCTATTTTCCGTAGCGACCATGCTTCAAACTATTTGATTTTGAAAGGAATACTTTCGAGAGATAAAGATTCAATGCTCGAAAAGTTAAATCACGCTATTAATAAAGATGGCAATGTTAAATTGAGAGAAGAATGGCAGAGGGGGTTATAGAAGGCTTATGTAGTTATTTTCTTCAAAATTTCAGTAATATAGTGAGATTTATGGTTTTATAAAAGTTGCTTTACAATGAAAAAATCATTCACTATATTTGTAACAATATAAAAACACTTTTAATGAAAATTGACTTAAATAAGATTGACGAAATTGTTAAATTAATTGCAGGAAATTATAATCCTTCTAAAATTTATCTTTTCGGCTCGTATAGTAAAGGAAATATTTCTGAAAATAGCGACATTGATTTATTGATAGTTAAAGAGACAACTGAAAAAATAAATAAACGTGGAATTCAAGTATATAACTTGTTAAGAAATTATAAATTTGACTTTGATATAGTTGTTTATACACCCGATGAATTTAATCAGATGAAAAATTTTATTAATACTTTACCATATTTTGTAAATAACACAGGAAAATTAATGTATGAAGCCTGATTATAAAGCATGGTTTGTAAAAGCCGAAAGCGATTTGTTAAATGTTAAAAATAACATTAATGCAAACGAAATTCCTTATGATACATTATGTTTCCATAGTCAGCAAATAGCCGAAAAATACTTGAAAGGTTATTTGACTAAAAACAGTATAGAATTTGAAAAAACTCATAATCTTATTTTTTTGCTCGAAAAATGTATCGAAATTAATTCAGCTTTTGAACAAATAAGAGAATATTTGCTTGTACTTAATCAATATTCATCACTAAGTCGTTATCCCGATTTTGCATTTGAGCCTGACGAATCAGATGCAAATGAAGCATTCCAATTTGCAAAAAAAGTTAAAGAATTTGTTTTGAAAATGTTATAAATATCATAATGAAAATTCTATATTTTACATTTTTTATCTTTTTATTTTCTGAACTTTTTTCGCAAAGCAAAGATTCATCTATAACATTTCCAATGTTTTCAGGCTCATATTCTTTTCAAATTCCAGCCGGCGATTTAGACGAAAGATTTGGCAATAGCTCATCAATTGGACCATCGTTTATGATTAAAACCAAACAAAATATTTTATTAGGAGTCGATTTCGATTTTATTTTTGGAAACAAGATTAACCAACCCGGTGTTTTCGACAGTATTCTTCCTTCTAATGGGAAATTTATTAATAAATATGGCGAATTTGCGAAGGTTTTAATTTCTGAACGAGGATTTTTTCTGGGAGGCAAAATCGGAAAAATAATTCCTATATTTAAATCAAATCCTAATTCGGGAATATTAATAACTGTCAGAGCCGGATTACTTCAACATAAAATTAGAATTGATAATGAGGATAATAATGTCCCTCAAATTTTAGAAGATTATAAAAAAGGTTACGACAGGCTCACAAATGGATTTTCGGTGAGCGAATTTATTGGATATATGTATTTTAGCAAATCACAATTTGCTAATTTTTATGCCGGTTTTGAATTTTATCAAGCATGGACAGAAAACCGTAGAACTATTGATTTTGCAACCATGAAACACGACGAAATGCAGAGAAAAGATTATTTATATACCATTAAAGTTGGATTGATTATACCAATTCGTAAAAGAAGTACAAATGTATATTATTTGAATTAATGAAAGTACTTTATAATCTTGGCATTTACTTACTCTATTTAATTATTTATATATCATCGTTTTTCAATTCTAAGGCAAAACTTTGGATTGTTGGACGACTAAATATTTTTAAAAAAATATCGCTTTATAATAATGAAGGGAGAAAAACGATTTGGGTACATTGTTCATCTTTAGGCGAATTTGAACAGGGACGCCCAATTATTGATAAAATTAAATCTCAGTTTTCAGAATATAAAATCGTTTTAAGTTTTTTTTCTCCATCGGGTTATGAAATCAGAAAGAATTATCAGAATGCAGATTTTGTTACATACCTTCCGCTTGATACTCAAGGCAATGCTAAAAAATTTATTTCATTAATAAAACCCGATATAGTTTATTTTATAAAGTACGAACATTGGTATAATTATTTAAAAACCTTATATTTAAATAAAATTCCTGTTTTTTTAGTGGCTGCAAATTTCAGAGAAAATCAAATATTTTTTAAATCTTATGGAAAATGGTATAGAAATGTTTTAAACTTTTATACAAAAATCTTTGTTCAGGAGGAAACTTCAGTAAAATTGCTTGAAACCTATAATTTTCAAAATGTAAATATTTCAGGCGATACCCGCTTCGACAGAGTTTATGAAAATAGCTTAAACGCAACGGATTATCCCAAAATCAGAGAATTTAAAAGCAATAAATTTTTGATTATTGCCGGAAGTACATGGGAAAAAGATGAAGAAATTTTAATTGAATATATAAATAATTGTAAAAGAGATATTAAATATATAATTGCTCCTCACAATATTAACGAAGTAAATATCAATAGAATAGAGAAGCAATTGAAAATTTCAAATATTAAATATTCGCAATTAAAAGATTCAACTCAAACAAATTATCAAGTTTTAATTATTGACAATATCGGAATGTTGTCGTCATTGTATCAATATGGCGATATTGCTTATATTGGTGGAGGGTTTAATGCAGGAATACATAATACTCTTGAGGCTGCAACATTTGGATTACCGGTAGTTTTCGGTCCAAAATATTTTAAATTCCGAGAAGCTATCGAATTAATTGAGAAGCAATTGGGCTTCAGTATTTCAAATTATCCGGATTTTGAAAAAATAACTAATCAATTATTAGATAATCCAGAGTTGAGAGCAAACATTAATCTTAAATCCAAAGAGTTAATACAAAAAAGCTCAGGAGCAACATTAAAAATCATAAATCAAACATTATTAAAATGAAATTGTTTGATATTTCATTAGCAAGTTTAAGATGGAAAACTGTAAATTAGCGGATGCTAAAAGAAATACTTCGACTTTGCTCAGCACAAGTAAAAAAGACGAAGCAAAACTTGTGCTGAACTTGTTTCAGTATTCTTCGCCTAACTTGCTGAGTACAAACTTCGAAGAACAGTTTTTTTTTATTTGTATTTTTTTGGTATTTAATTGTAAATTTATTTATTAATTTTGTAAAGTTAATCCTACAATTATGACAACTCTAAAAGTTTTAGAAAATACTACTCAGGCAAAATTATTTTTACAATATGCAATGTCGCTGCCTTTTGTGAAACTTGTGGAATCAGAACATACTCCAAATAAAACTACTTTAAAGGCTATGAAAGATGCCGAAGAAGGTAAGGTTACAAGAGCTAAGAACGTTAAAGATTTAATTGAAAAATTAAATAAATAAAAATGTTTAAATTAGCATTTACAGGACAGTTTAATAAAGACTATAAGAAAATTGTTAAAGGTAATTACGATATTGATAAACTGTTTGAGACATATCATATTTTAGAAAAAACAGGAACTCTACCTGTTAATAAATACAAAACACAATTCTGAAAGGAATTTATAAAAAACACCACGAAGCACATATTACACCCGATTGGTTATTAATCTGGCTAAGACAAGGTGATGAAATTCTTTTTGTCAGGACAGGAAGCCATTCAGAATTATTTCGTTAAAATTAAAACATCTGTTTAATAATATTATTAAAGGACAAAGCAATGTATAATTATACATATCAGGTGCTTAGATAATTTATTTGATATTTCATTTGCAAGTTTAAGATGGAAAACTGTAAATTAGCGGATGCTAAAAGAAATACTTCGACTTTGCTCAATACAAGTAAAAAAGACGAAGCAAATGCTTCGCCGAACTTGCGGGGTACATACTATGAAGAAAGGTGCAAATCAAAAGAAATACCAATAGAAAAAATAAATTAAATGAAATATAATGTATATTGTTTATTTTGCTGTTTGTTAATAAATTGTAATAATATTGATTATCAGCTCAAAGAAAAAGAAGAAATAAAGTCTTCATATATTGAAAACAAAAAAGATTTAAATAATCTTGTAAATAATATTAAGGAATTAGAAGATATTACACAGTGTGGATATTATAAACCAAATTCAAGCTATTTAATTATTGATAATAATGATACTTTAGAACTAAGAGATAAGGGAGGTTTTATAAATATGTTAAAACAGAAATACACAATAGTAGATCCGAATAAGTCGCTATTAGGTGATGGATTAATAAATAACTTTAAAATCTTCAACAATGTTATTTCTTTCCAATTGGTAGGGATTGAACATAACTGTTATGTGTTGTGTTATACTAATGAAATAAGCAATATTGGCAATAATAAATTTATTAGAATAGATGATAATTGGTATTTAGTATGCCATAACTATAGGGACAATAATTGTTGTTCTAAACTTGTGGAGTAAACTGTTAACGTTAGATGGAAAATTTACATATCAAAACAAAGAAGTTATAATATTTTGATTACTTCGTTGTCAGTAGCTTATGCAACCACTTCCGCTATTGGCGAAGCATCCTGAAACAAGTTCAGGACAGGTTTTGCTTCGTCAAGCCCAACTCTTCGCAATTTGCAATCACGTATATTTTGTTGAATTATGGTCAAACAGTATTTTCGCTTAATATTAAATTCCCAAATCCCTAAATCCTAAATCTCATCATTATTATTTTCAACAATTTTTGTTGAAAAATATAAAAACATCAGACATTCAGTTATTTACAATTTATATGTTATTAATACATAAACCTGTTAAGTATTCTGAAATACAACGATATACGAACATTCTGCTCTAGCAGTGTTAATAACCGTGTTAATAAATAGATTCTGTAAATACTTTTACATTTAGCTAAATTGCATAACATTTAAAAAATGACAAACAAATCTTGTATTAGGTTAATTTACAGAATGTTAAAATTAGAAAAAAATGTTTATTGAAGAAATGTCAGTCGAAAAAAAAATAGCGAAAAAAACCTATAGTTTTGATGAAGCTTTTAAAAGTTCTTTGGAATACTTTAAGGGTGATGAACTTGCAGCAAAAGTTTGGGTAAACAAATATGCTCTAAAAGATTCTTACGGGAATATTTTTGAAGCGAATCCAGATTTTATGCACAAAAGATTGGCAAAAGAAATTGCACGAATCGAAATGAAATATGCAAATCCAATTTCTGAAAAAGAAATATATGAAGTCTTAAAAGACTTTAAATATATAGTTCCACAAGGTGGACCGATGACCGGAATTGGAAACGATTTTCAAATCGCATCACTATCAAACTGCTTTGTAATTGGTCAAACACATCCAGCCGATTCTTATGGTGGAATTATTCGTATCGACGAAGAGCAAGTTCAATTAATGAAACGCCGAGGCGGTGTTGGGCACGACCTTTCGCATATCAGACCAAAAGGAAGCCCCGTACTTAATAGTGCATTAACTTCTACCGGTGTAGTTCCATTCATGGAAAGATACTCAAATTCGACCCGCGAAGTTGCTCAGGATGGCAGACGAGGAGCATTAATGCTAAGTATTTCTATCAAACATCCCGATGCCGAAGACTTTATCAATGCCAAAATGGAACAAGGAAAAGTTACCGGAGCAAACATTTCTGTTAAAATCGACGATGAGTTTATGAATGCTGTTATTAACGACACAACTTATACTCAACAATATCCAATCGAATCTAAAGAACCAAAAAATACTAAAC
>MENC01000106.1:0-6704 GCA_001768155.1 Bacteroidetes bacterium GWA2_30_7 | reverse complement strand
ATGGATACAAAACAGTTTCTACAAATCCTTGCGGTGAAATCCCTCTTTGCCCCTACGATAGCTGTAGATTAATTGCACTAAACCTTTATAGCTATGTCGATAGCCCATTTACCGGAGATGCAAAATTCAATTTCGACCTGTTTAAAAAACACGTTGCCATTTCGCAACGCATTATGGACGATATAATTGATTTAGAATTAGAAAAAATAGATGCAATTTTAAGTAAAATAAGCTGCGACCCCGAAGAAGCCGAAATTAAAAGAGTCGAACGCAGACTATGGGAAAACATAAAAGTAAAAGCCGAAGAAGGTCGCCGAACAGGAATTGGTATAACTGCCGAAGGCGATATGCTTGCAGCTCTTGGACTTAGATATGGCAGCGATAATGCTATTGATTTTTCGGTAGAAGTTCATAAAACATTAGCAATTGAGGCTTATCGTTCATCGGTTTATTTAGCAAAAGACAGAGGAGCATTTGCAATTTATGATTCACACAAAGAGAAAAAAAATCCATTAATACTAAGAATAAAAGAGGCTGACGAACAATTGTACCGCGATATGGTAAAATATGGAAGAAGAAATATTGCACTTCTTACAATTGCACCAACCGGAACAACAAGTCTTATGACTCAGACTACATCAGGTATAGAACCTGTTTTTATGCCATATTACAAACGTCGTAGAAAAGTAAATCCAAACGATTCGGATGTAAAAATATCTTTCGTTGACGAACTTGGCGATGCCTGGGAAGAATTTAATGTATTGCATCATAAATTTTTAACTATGTTAGAAATAAATGGACATAATGCCGAAAAAGTTAAAACTTATGATGAAAAAATGATAACTCATTTGATTGAATTATCTCCATATTATAAAGCAACTTCTAACGATGTTGACTGGTTAAGCAAAGTAAAAATGCAAGGACAGATTCAAAAATGGGTTGACCATTCAATCAGCGTTACTGTAAATCTTCCTGAAAATGTTACCGAACAATTGGTTTCTCAGGTATATGAAACTGCTTGGAAAAGTGGGTGTAAGGGAGTTACAGTTTACAGAGATGGTTCTCGTACAGGTGTTTTAGTTTCAAATAAAAAAGAAGAAGTACCAACTACAAACGACCCAAAAAAACGACCCGATAAATTAGATGCAGATGTTGTAAGATTTCAAAACAATAAAGAAAGTTGGGTTGCCTTTGTAGGTTTATTAGATGGCGAACCCTACGAAATTTTTACAGGAATGGTTGAGGATGATGCCTTAAATATTCCAAAATCAATCAAAAAAGGTGTTATTATTAAAAGTAAAGGCAACGACGAAAACTCCAGATACGATTTTCAATATGTTGATAAATATGGCTATCGCACAACATTTGAAGGACTTTCGAGAATGTTCGATAAAGAATTTTGGAATTATGCAAAATTAATTTCCGGAGTATTACGCCATGGAATGCCATTACAGCATGTTGTAACATTAATTTCGTCGCTACAGCTCGATACCGAAAGCATTAATACCTGGAAAAATGGAGTAGAACGTGCTTTACGCAAATATATTCCTGATGGAACGAAAGCAGCCAAAGGACAATCGTGTGTTAATTGCGGTTCAGATTCATTGGTTTATCAGGAAGGTTGCTTAATCTGCAATAGTTGCGGAACTTCAAAATGTAGTTAATACTGGTTTTTTCATACATTCTATATAAATTCAAAAGGCGGTCAATTGACCGCCTTTTTCCTTTTATATGTTGCTTATTAACCAGACCTCACTAAAAAAGTTTTAATTGATTTTGAATCGCAAACAAAATTGAAACAATCAATTTTAGAATGTTAAAAATTAGCAAACATTTTTTTAAAGAACTGCGAAGCATTAAAAACTATTCCTTGTTGTCTGTGAGCTGTTTGAGCGAAGCCGCAGGCGGAGTGAGTTCTCACAGACAAAGAGTTTTTGTTACTTTTTTCGATAAAAAAGTAAAAGAAAAAACACAAAGTTTCATTTCTGTTTGTGTTGCAATTTCCTAAAAAAACCACTTTTAGAGAGGTCTGATTAACAGCTATTTTTGATATTTATTCGACCTCTAAATCAAGACTTGCTTTAATTTTATTATCGCTATTCTTATCCCAAATAAGAATTTCACAATTAATAGGACTTTTTATGTCGGGATTGCTTATTATAAAATTTGGAGCAAATTGTTGTTTTAATTCAGCAATATCCATATTTGAGTCAGCCATTAAATCTTTTTCGTTCAGAAAAATTCTGCCTTCAGCATCTTTAATTACCATACTTACTCCAAAAATTGCTTTTCCTTCAACATTTGTTATACCAGATAAACCTTCAAATAACAAATAAATAGTTTCGTTTAATTTGATTTTATTGCCGGAGATTGTTAATTTTCTATCTTTTGAAAACATGTAAATATTTTTATAAGTTATATTATTGCTTTCAAGTTTTATTGCTTTATTATCAACTACATCAAATTTTAATTTTGTATCAAAAGTTCCAGCACTTTTTTTATCCCAAATATTTACAAACAGTGTATAACTATTGTTAGATCGCATCGGGTCGGCAACCAAGATATTGCATTGTAATAATAAAGGTGAAATGTCAATACCATTTGTATATTCGGCATACATATCTTTTTTATCCATAATTGTATCACCTTGTTGGCTGAGAATTAGTAAATTCATACCAGGAAAAACAAATCCGTTTTCTTTTATAAATCCTTCAATATTATTAAAATTCAAATAAAACTCTTCGCCATAAACGAATGTATTTTTTGTAATTTTCTGAGTTCCGATTGTTAAGCTCACATTCGCACAAGAAAGTCCGTTACCTTTTGTGCCAATGCCTGTTAGCATGTCTTTATTTACAGAAGTATTATAATTACACGATTGAATTGTAATAAATAAAATTGCGATTAAAAGGAATTTAATTTTCATAGTTTAGATTTTACAGATTAATAACTTTTGTAAATATAAACTGATTTTTTTAAAGAAAAATATTTTCCTTAATAAAGTCTAAAATGGAATTTCCAGCCCTTGTTGAATTAGTTTACAACAAAGTAATATTAAAGAAATTTGAAGAAATTGAATTGTTGGTTTTTTCACCAACAATGGGAATAATTAGTTCAATTACTCGTTAATCAGCAACTTATAACCCATGCTATGAACATTCATAATTTCAACTTTTGGGTCTTCTTTTAAGTATTTACGAAGTTTAGCAATGTAAACGTCCATGCTTCTGCCGTTGAAATAATTATCGTTGCCCCAAATTTTATTAAGAATAACGGGACGTTCAACAGTCTTAAATGTATTAATTGCCAGAATATAAAGCAACTCAGTTTCTTTAGAGGTTAGCTTCATTTCTTTGCCGTTAATACTGAGTATTTGCTGATTATAATTGAATAAATAATTTCCAACTTTAATGCTGTTTTTATCTTGAATTTCGGCTTTTTCCTGTGTTCTACGAAGTATAGCGTTAATTCTTAATATTAACTCTTCCATATTAAATGGCTTGGTAATATAATCATCGGCACCAAGTTTAAGACCTTTGATTGTATCCTCTTTCATCGACTTGGCAGTGAGAAAGATAATTGGAATATTGCTATCCATTTTACGAATCTCCTGTGCCAGTGTAAAGCCATCTTTTATTGGCATCATTACATCTAGTACACAAAAATCGAAAGGCTCTGCATTGAATTTATCAAGAGCTTCTTTTCCATTGATAGCATGAGTTATATCAAAGCCTTTGGCTTTTAAAAACTCTTTTAAGACCATGCCCATATTTGGGTCGTCTTCGGCGATTAGTATTTTAACTTTTTTCATAATTTTCTACAAATTCAGTTTTATATGGTAAAAAAATAGTAAACTCACTTCCATTGTCTTTTTCGCTTTTTACATCAATTTTTCCGTTGTGTTTAGCGATAATATTAAAACTATACGATAAACCAAGTCCAAAGCCTTTAACATCGTGAACATCACCGGTTGGGACTCTGTAAAATTTATCGAATATTTTATTCTGATTTTCTTTACTAATGCCTATTCCTTTGTCGATGAAGCTGATGTAAATTCCATTGTCGTCGTTATACGTTTTTACAGTAATTTCAGGATTTTCGCCAGAATATTTATTTGCATTATCAAGCATATTTAAAAATACATTTCCAAGATGAAATCTATCAACCATAAGCATTGTGCTTTCGGCATTAAATTCTTTATTAATTATTCCGCCTCTAAGCACAACCTGCATTTCGATATTACTAATTGCCTCCTCTATAACTGAATGTAAATCGGCAAGTTCGGGTTTTAATTTGAATTTAGATTTCTCATATACAGCATTATGCAGAATTGTTTCGACCATGCTTCCAAGCCTTTTATTTTCGTCTTTTATTACTTTTAAAAATGTTTTATTAGTTTCTTCATTTCTTGCAACTTCGGGGTCGCTAAGTGCTTCGCAAGCAATTGCTATTGTTGATATTGGAGTTTTAAGTTCATGTGTCATATTATTAACAAAATCTGTTTTAATTTCAGATAATTGCTTTTGCTTAATAATTGTTCTGATTGAATAGTAGAATACAAACATTACAAGTAAAATAAGTGTTGCAGATAAAGCCAACACAAATCCAGCTTGTTTAAAAAGATATGATTTCTGATTAGGGAAAAAGATTTTAATAAAATGGGGCTTCAACATGAAGTCGTTAGGATATAACTTAGCTATATATTTTGATTTAAATATTGGCAAAATATCGTCAAATTTTCCGAGTACAGGATAATTGAAAATATCGAAAACGGCATATTCGTAATTTGCATCAATACCGGCATTATTAAGTTCAAATTTTAAAATTGAATCAAGTAATGATAAGCTAAGGCGATTTTTAATATCCACATTAACATTAACATAAACCATTTCGTTTATAACATCTTCAATCAAATTAGTCTTTTTGGAAATAATATCATAAATACTATCGACATGTACAATTGTATCCCAGCAACTTCCGCCATTTTCGTAGTCAAGACAAATTTTATTATTGCAATTTGTTCGTGTTGCTTTATTTGCCGGCATAAAATTGTTATAAAATTTTATACTAAATCCATTAGGATTGTTAGATATTGAAATTGATTGATGTTTAGAATTTTGTCTATTTTTGTTGTTTAATTTTGAGAAGTCTTTCCATTGACCATTAATATAATTTAATGCCTCAATTTTTTCAAGTCTGTGAACAACACGGGCTAGGGTTCTTTTTAAATTTTCATCAAATTGAGATTCTTTTAATTCGATAGCATTCTGAATCCAATATATTTGAACAATAATAAGTCCCGTTACAACAGCAATTGAAGCAATTACAAGAATGTTAATAATTTTTTGTGACATTACACAAAATTAATTCATAAATTATTAATTATTAAGAAATTAACATTTCTTAACATCTATTAACCTCCCTTAACTTTTCAGAACAAATCAGTAGTTAAAGAATTGTCTATATAAAATGCTTAAAGATAATAAATCTTATATTTTACAAGCGGTGTATGGGTTTATTAATATTGTTTTTTAATACAATAGTTTGTTTTATTTTCAAATTTCTATCGACCTAATCATTATCAACACGACTTTGCCTAAAAGGGACTCTGCGTCAATTAATAACGCAGAGTACTGTAAACAGAGACTCTGTTTGGGCGTAAACATAAAACAAAAAATCAATAGATTAATCTTTTACAAAATTGAGCTTTATCAAAATATTAATCAATTATCAAACTCTATCTTTTTTATATTAATCAGTAACTGATTATTTGATTTAAAATCGCATTAATCATACATTGTTTTTTTTTATAATAATATAATAAAGATTAAACAACCTGATTATTTAAATACTTAATTATCAGCTAATTAAATTTGAATTAATTTTAAATTGTTTAACATATTTGTTATTTAAAAAAAAAATGTATTTTTGACATATATTATTTATTGTTAAATTTAAAAAAGTACTAAAATGAAAAAAATCGTATTTAATTTTATGCTAATTTCTGTTATCATCTTGTCATTTACAGCTTGTAAAAAAGATAAAACAGAGCCGGAGCCAATTGTTATTCCAACAACACAAAACAAAGTTCCTGCCCAATATGCTAAAAAATGGTTTGTAAGCAATACAAAATCAACTAATGCAGTTGAATATGTATGGGTTGAATTTACTACGAGCGGACAATTTTTTATATTATTTGATGATGGAACTGCAAAAAGTGGAAGCTGTTATTATTCAAGCGATACAAATAGAATTATACTTGAAAATTATGGATATGTTGAGATAGTTAGCATAGACAGTACTAATTTTAGCTTTATACTATATATAGATGCTACAGCAGAAACAAGTACAATATTTACAACTGTTGGTTCACAAACTGTTACAGGTACTACTGCAAATTTACTTTGTAAAACATGGAAAGTAGTTGAATATTATATGATTGATTACGGAGATACAGTTTATGTCGTTCCAAGTACTCAAATTACATATTCCAGATTTGATGTTAATTTCACAAGTTATGGAACTTACTTTACTACTGAAGAATATACATATAATGGTCAAGCAGGAGTTTTATATGATAATCGCTATTGGCGGTTTTCTGATGGAAATGAAAGTATTTTGTGTTATGGACTTAGTCAGATTGAATCCGAGGATTGTGATTATTCGTGCAATATAACAACCATTAATTCAAATTTATTAATTGT
>MENC01000105.1:7254-13458 GCA_001768155.1 Bacteroidetes bacterium GWA2_30_7 | reverse complement strand
TAGTATCAAAAAAAGTACATCCATTATTATCCCAAATTTCAAAGTTTTGAATTCCTACAGATAGCATGGTAGCAATTGAATCAGATGAGCCTGTACTCAGCCAATTATAACCATAAGGGGGCGTTCCTCCTGTTGGGGTTACAACGGCTACTTTATCTGTATCGCTATAACAACCTTTTACAAGTTGTAAATGAGTAGCAGTTAAAGCTGTAGGTTGAAAAATTTCAACCGAATCAATTGTGTTGCAAAACCCATCATAAACAGTAACATAATAAATACCTGCCGAAAGGGAATAATTATAACCACTACGATTTTCATTTGTAGTCGATTGCGAATCAGCAATTTTAGCCGATGCTCCGCCACCTGACCATGTATATGAAATCATACCGTTTTCATAAGCAGTTGGAACTTCTACTGTAACATCTCCATCGCTATATCCATAACAACTAACATCAGTAGTTGTAAATGTTAATGGGATTGCAGGTTCTGCAAATTTGCTTAAAAACATTTCATCACCCGATGTTCCTGAAAAATACCATTCGCAATTGTTATAAATTGCTGAGGTAGCAACATCATCTATTCCTTGTTGTCCAAAAGTTTTAGTCCATAAAGTATCACCAGATTCGTTAAGTTTAAGCACATAAGCATCTTTATCGCTTGAGCCATCTTTAATTGTATAACCTGTAACAATAATATTGAAGTAACCGTCTCCTTGTTGTAAATAAACATTTAAAGCTTCATCATCGCCAATGCCACCATAAGTTTTTTCCCAAAGAAAACCTCCATTGTAGTCAAGTTTTATAATATACACGTCTTTACCTCCATTCCCGTAGCTGTTTGTGGAACCAACGATATAATAATTTCCATTATTTTGGTCAAATTCAATGTCATTTGCAATGTCTTCACCTGTTCCTCCAAACGTAGTATCCCAGGCAAGCGTACCTTGCACATCGTCATAATTTACAATATAAATATCATTGTTACTTCCATCGTTAAAACTATTTGAATAACCAGCCATACACCAATATTGATATCCATCTCCCGTTAAGCCTTTGGCTACATCATTACCAGAGCCTCCAAAAGTGAGTGTGAAGCTTGTATCAAGAGGATATTGTTGAGCAACTCTCATAAAATAAAAATCTTTGTTCCCTAATAAGTTAGTTGAATAACCAGCTCCAAATGCTACACCTTCGTTTGCATATTTTATACTGTAAATTTCATCATCGCCAATATCATTTGAGATTATTAAAGAATCGGTATAGCCTGTTTCAGCGGCATTTCCTAAAGTATCAACGACATAAACCAAAGCGTCTTTATTTCCATTTTTTGTAGTATATCCACCAAGAATAAAGTTAGGAATATCATACATCGATTGCCTTGTAAATGGGCTTATCGAATTAATAATTTCATCAGAAATTGAACCACGGGTTTTTGTTAAAATAGTATTCCCATTCATATCAGTTCTAATAAAATATGCATCTTGTCCTCCAGCACCTTCATAATCAGTAAAGCCTGAAAGCATTATACTTTTCATAGTGCCATCGTAATAATCAATATAGGGAACAGCACCATTGCAATTTTGAGTTCCGGCACCACTATAATACTGTGTCCAAGTTTGAGCGTTAATATTAAATTTTGCAAAAACAATTGCTAAAATTAGAAGTAAAAATTTTTTCATAATTATCTTTTTTTTTCAAATGTATGAAATTAATAAATAAAAAAAACAAATAAAGTTTTGAAATACTTAAAAATTAATTGTTAAAAAATTAATAAATTAGCAAAATCGAATTTTAATCAAATTATTAAATTATGAATACTAAAAAGAAATTTGCTGTAGTACTTTCAGGATGTGGCGTTTATGATGGTGCCGAAATTCATGAAGCCACACTTACTATGTATGCAATTGTTAAACAAGCTGCGATTTATGAAATTTTTGCTCCCGACATTGAGCAGTATCATGTAATAAATCATATTACAGGAAGTGTA
This sequence comes from Bacteroidetes bacterium GWA2_30_7, assembly GCA_001768155.1. Classification (GTDB taxonomy): domain Bacteria; phylum Bacteroidota; class Bacteroidia; order Bacteroidales; family GWF2-33-38; genus GWA2-31-9. Next base: position 11,472 of record MENC01000105.1, on the reverse strand, counting down.
ATGAACGAAAAGCGTAATGTATTGGTTGAATCAGCACGAATTGCTCGTGGAAAAATTCATAATTTAAAGGAATTTAAAGCCGAAAATTTTGATGCTCTAATATTTCCTGGTGGTTTTGGAGCAGCTAAAAATTTAAGCACTTTTGCATTCGATGGAGAAAATTGTGCTGTAAATAAAGATGTTGCAACTGCAATTATAAAAATGCACGAATTACGAAAACCTATTGGAGCTTTATGTATTTCGCCGGTTATTTTATCCAAAGTTTTAAAAAATGTAGAAGTAACTATCGGACAAGATGCCGGAACCACCAAAAAGATTGAAAATATGGGTGCAGTTCATAAAAAAACCAGTCAAGGAGAAGTATGTATAGATATTAAAAATAATTTATTTACAACACCATGTTATATGCTTGATTCGGATATTTCGCAAATTGGCGATGGAGCTTTAAATATAGTCAATGCTATTTTAAAAACATTAAACAACTAACGAGTCAATCATCTGTGTTATAATAAAATACATAATTAATTTTAAATATGAAAAAAAGAACAAAAATCATTTTATTAATTTTAACTTTAGTAATTATTGGTATTGGATTTTATGGCTATTCTATATACAATATGGTTATGGGAAGCGAAGATTTATCGGGAAAACTTGATGAACTTCCGAGTGAAAAATCTGCTAACCAAATTATTCAAAGTGGTGATTCAGACTGGCTAAACTGGAGAGGCTCTAATTTTGACGGGAAAAGCAATTTTAAAGGCTTAAAAACCAACTGGAGCAATGGGTTAGATAAATTATGGCAAATAGATTATTTATGTCAGGGAGATGTATCAGCAGCATGGTCGGCACCGGTAGTTAAAGGTAACAGGCTGTTAATCACAGGAAGAGATAATGAAAATGATTTGGTTTTTTGTATTAATACCGATGATGGGAAAATGATTTGGCTCGGAAAGTACAAATCTCAGGCTGAAACATCTCATGGTCAAGGGGCTAGAGCAACAGCATTTATTGATAGTTCAATGGTTTATACTTTTGGCAGAAGCGGCGATGTTGTATGCTGGAATATTGATGATGGAAAAATGATTTGGCATAAAAATGTAAAAGAAGTTGGTGGAGTTGAACCTCAATGGGGACATTCGGCAACTCCCTTAATATTAGATAATAAATTAATAATTCAAGGCGGAGGAAAAAGTTTAGTTATTGCTTATAATAAAATAACTGGTGAAATTATTTGGAAATCAATGGAAGGCGATGCCGGTTATTCTGCTTCTATTCCTTTTGTAAACGGAAATGATACAACAATTCTGATTTATCATGCAAAAGGACTTTCGTGTATTTTACCCGAAACCGGAAAGGAATTATGGAGAGTTCCATGGGAAACAGAATATGGTGTAAATGCAACAACTCCAATTGTTAGCGGAAATATTATTTTTCATACTTCAGCTTATGGAATGGGCTGTGAGGCAATTGAAACAACAAAAGACGGATATAAAGTTTTATGGAAAAACGATGTAATTTCTGCTCAACATTCTGACCCTGTTTTAATTGATGGATATTTATATGGCTATGCCGGTGAAAGCCTTAGAAATAAAGGATTGTTTAAGTGCATTGAGTTACAAACAGGAAAAGAAATTTGGAGTAGCGATCAAATAGGGCAAGGAACAATTGCTTATATTGATGGTCATCTGATTTGCCTTGATTTAAAAGGAAGCTTATATTTAGTTAAACCGAATAATTCAAAACTTGAAAAAATTGCTGAAATCAAAAATGCACTTGAAGACGTTGGCAACCTTGCATGGACAGTGCCTGTTGTGGCAAATGGGAAATTGTATCTCAGATATTTGCAAAGATTGGTTTGTTATGATTTGACAAATTAATATAATTTTACATTACTGACCGACTAAATTTTATGTTTATCCTCTACGAGGAATTAAATATATTTTGTAATCTGTTTTACAATACTTTAAGCCCTATAGACCAATGTCATTAAGTTAAGCCTGAAAGGCTTGAATTTGAATAACCTCCGATGCAATCGGAGGTGAAAATCAAAGTTGAAAATAACCCAGAATGGGTTGAATATCATATTAGACCTTCGGTCGCAACCTACGGTTGTCTTCGGGATTCCTCAGTATTAGCTAATTAATACCTTAACTTAATGACATTGCCCTATAGGCTATTCATCGTAGATGATAAACTATTGTAAAAGAAATCTACCCCAACTTGGTAAATACCTCGTAGAGGTTACGCTATTAGGGAGTTTCCAAACATTTTAAAGATTTTAGTCAGTTATTAGTGATTATTTTACAATAAAACTAAAGAAATAATATTTGCCCACATCACTATCGAAATAATTAAATAAAGTAATGTCTTTTTATAATTTGGGTAATAACGCAACGATATAAATGTTCCAATTGGAATTGATAATAAAATTGGTGTTATTAATGCCAAGCCTATTAAACCATATTTCGTTCTAACAATTACTATCAATTTGTTACGGCGAGTCATTTTTTTTCGGGGAATATTTTTATTTCTATTAAAATAATTTATGTTATTCAATTTAGTAATATCTAAAAAGTATCTCCAAATTATAACGATATATTTTGTTAAATAAGCAAAAATAAAACTTCCGAATATACCTCCCGAAGTTGTAAGAATTAAAGTCTCAATATAACTGAATTTATATTCATAAATAGCTAAAGGAAAAGATAATGCAAACTTTACAGAACTTAATAAGAATACGATAAGGTATTTGACAAACATCTTTTTTATTTAGGATTTACGATTTACGATTTTTAGACATTGAGGCTCTCGAAATGTACGATTTAGAATTTAGGATTTATAGCGTCAGCAACAACAAACAACAAACAAAAGATTGCTTTTCCGAAAACTCGGGGTAGGTTGTGCTATACAATGACGGCAATCCCTAAACAATTTAACAATTTATCTAACTTTTATTTCCATAAGCCAAATCGCCGGCATCGCCAAGTCCTGGAACTATATAAGATTTTACTGTTAATTCATCGTCAATTGCTCCAACCCACAAAGTTATATTTTGCATATTCAAATGGCTATTCAAATATTCAACTCCTTCTTTACTTGCAATAATGGTTACAATATGAGTATGGCGAGGCAAGCCTTTTTCGAGTAATGCCTTATATGCCAACACCATAGATGAGCCTGATGCTAGCATTGGGTCAGAAATAATTACAGTTTTATCGTCAGTACAAGGGCATGAAATATATTCAACTTTAATTTCGAAACTACCGTCTTTTTCGTACTTTCTATAAGCAGAAATAAAGGCATTTTCTGCGGTATCAAAAAAATTTAAAAAACCGGTATGAATTGGAAGCCCTGCTCTTAAAATTGTAGCTAGAATTGGTTTTTCATCTAGCATATTTTCATTTGCTATGCCAAGCGGAGTTTGAACTTCAGTAAATTTATAGCTTAGTTTTTTACTGATTTCGTAAGCAAAAACTTCACCTATACGTTCAAGATTTTTTCTAAAACGCATACTGTCTTTCTGAATATTTTCATCTCTGATTTCAGCAATAAACTGATTCAGTATTGAATTGTTTTCTCCAAGATTTATAACCATTTTCGTTAAGGTTTAAATATTTTGATGTACCAAGGTAGTAAATTTTTTTTAATTCGATAATATTCACATGGTTTTGCTCCAAAACTTGAATAATATCGAGCAAGTCCATCGATGTTAGAACCCTCAAAATCAAGAGTTAAGTGAAGTCCAGAATATTTTTGAATAAATGTATCAATTAATTTAAAATTTGCACCTGTTTCTTTGCCCGATTCGCTCGAAGCTGCAAATAAATAAATGCTTTTATGGTGCGAAGTTATGAAAAATGCCGCAGAGCATAATTCGTTTTTTTCGTTATATGCTCCAAGTATTTCTCCTATCTGATACCTTAATGCTGTTGACATTATTTTGCGGATAGTGTCGTAATGTTCATTAGTTACTTTAATCAGTTTATTTTCGTTGTTATTAATAAACAAATTGATTAAATCGTTAGGTTGAATTCCAGTAAGAACTGAAATTTTATTTGTAGTTGCTTTTTTTAGATTACGCTTTGTATTAGTTGAATAATTCTGTAAAGTTTTTTCGTAATTTGAAATTAAATCAAGCTCATAAGTTATATTTTTTGTAAGTTCATATTTGTAATTTTCTAACTTATTAAAGGTATTTAAATTTAATTCATAAAACCT
>MENC01000105.1:6622-7246 GCA_001768155.1 Bacteroidetes bacterium GWA2_30_7 | reverse complement strand
TTTGTATTTATTTGCAAAAGTAAGTGGCATTACTCGTGTATAATTTTCATCTACCAGAGCTTCCCATTCTTCGTTTACAATATCCAAATACCACGAATAAGCATATACTATTCCGTTGAATGAATTTTTTATACACTCATTCCATTTATCAAGGTCGATGTCTTTATTTTTTAAATAGTATATTTTCACAATAGTTTGTTAATCTTTTTTACCGCTGAGACGCAAAGACGCAATGTGATATTTTTTTAATCTTTGCGACTTAGTGTCTTTGCGGTTTATTCTTTGAATTGAAATGTTATCAAATACATCTTTTAATAATATATTCAAATAAATCTTTCCAACCCAATTCGGAATTTTTTGGACTGAAAGACTCATTATGCCACAAACTTACAAAAGTTCCATCAACTGATTTTATTTCGTTGATAATTTTATCGATTTTATTTTTTGCTTCATCAAAATTCAACTTCATGTATTCTCTTAAAGTTGTGTCCATTATTTGAAATGGAAATAATTTAAGGTTAGTAGATTTGTTTTCAATTATATTAAAAAATTTGAATGGAGTGCAAGTTCCTGCTCTAAATCCGGTATCGTGTGCAAATCCTAAAGTATAATCTTCAGTTATGC
>MENC01000105.1:0-6585 GCA_001768155.1 Bacteroidetes bacterium GWA2_30_7 | reverse complement strand
GATGAATCCCTATTGTGTATTTATTTGAAATACTTCTTATTAACTCTCTAAAATTCGGATTAGAAGTGTTAACATTTTTATCATACTTGCCATATTTTGCAACTAAAAAAAAGAAAATCGGACTAATTTCATATTTATTGCAGATGCTTTCAATTTCGTTAAAAGTAAAATATGGGTCTTGCTCTTTGCCAGATAGAACCTTAATTCTTAAATTAATATCTTGAAAATCAGTTTTTATTATAGATTTTGCAATTCCACCAATTTGGCGGTATAATCCTTTATTTTTATATGCAAATGCATTGTCAACATCTATTGTTGGAATGAATTTGAACTTTCTGTTTTTCAGAATTATATCTGGATATGCTTTTTTTAGCTCATCTACAAGCATATAGCACCATTTATCAACAACTGGAATTTTGTGAAATTTGTTTTTAACTGCAAAAAAGTTTTTGAAATCGAATCGCCCCAATTTATCTCTATTTTCGGTTGAATATTCTTCAATTCGACTTAGCATAAAAAAAATTGCTGAAAAAATGTCGAACGAATAAAATCCTTCTTCTTGAACCGGAAATATCTCTGGCAAATCATTTTTGAAATCACATTCTGGAACTTTATAATTTATGCCTTTATTAAAAAGCAAATCAGATGGATAAATATTAAAAACATTATTTAATTGTAATGTCGAATAATTTAATTTATAGCCATCAAATTCAGTAAATTCAACAAGTTTTGTTGTAACTTTAAAGTCTAAATCGAAAAATTCAGTAAAAATAAAATCTGCAACATAGTCCAATCGTGAAGATGTTTTTTCAGAATAAATCAATATGTGGGGCTGGGTTTTAATAGTTGTATTTTTTTTAAGTTTATTAAAGTTTCTTTAATTGTTTATTTTTCAACAATGATTTCATTTGTGTGATAGCAATACTATTTAGTTGAATCAACCTTTCCGATTGAGATAATCCTTGCCTGATTAGCACAGCATTAATACTTTCCATATTTGAAAGAACTACAAGTTGTTCAATTTCAGCATAATCACGAATATTTCCTTCTTTTTCGGGATTCAGTAAACGCCATTCCTGAGCAGTTGTTCCAAAAAGAGCAACATTCAGCATATCGGCTTCGGAGGCATACACAAAATTAATTTGTTTTTTTGTTAGTTCTCTTGGAATAAGATTTTCTTTAATCGCGTCGGTATGAATGTGATAGTTGATTTTTGCAAGAGTTCGTTGTAAGTTCCATTCGAGTTTTAGGCGATTATTTTCATCTTCTTTGAGCCTTTGAAATTCTTTGATAATATAAAGTTTGAACTCAATAGAAATCCATGATGCAAATTCAAAAGCGATGTCTTTGTGTGCAAAAGTTCCACCATATCTGCCAGACTTAGAAATAATACCAATTGCATTGGTTGTTTCTATCCACTTTTTGGGTGTCATTACAAAACTGTTGAGTCCTGCTTGCTTTTTAAACCCCTCGAATTCGAGGGGTTTAAAATCGGGATTGTATATTATTTCCCAAAAACCTAATAATTCAATAGTATTTCTGTTTCGCATCCAATTTTGTATGATGGAATCTGTATTAACAGAATCTTTATGTCGTGCAATATCAGTAAGCGAAATGAAATTATTCTTATCTCCTTGCAAAATGGTAATTTCGGTACCATTCACTTCGATTTTTTTATTTTTTGTCATATTCTTTATTTTTTAATTGTGGCAAATTCGTCAGAATTAAAATTGTAAAAATCAATATCTCTTGTAACTTCTCGTTTGCCTTCATTCCGAACTACTCGAATTTTTCGAGTAGTTGCTTTCTCATTTAGTTCGCCACTTTCATATATTTCTTTTAAATGATAGGTAATAGTATTTTCTTTAACTCCAAATAGTTCAGACATCATTTTTTGTGTAAGCCATATCGTTTCGTCCTGAACAAATACATCAAGTTTTACCTCACCATTTGGTGTAGTATAGAGTAATATTTCGTTGAAACCTTCTTTGGTAGGCATTTGTTTGTTTGCCATAGTTTTATTTTTGTTTAAATCCATCGAATTCGATGGATTTAAAGGTTATTTTTTTCAATTAATTGATTATTAATGTTTTTTGCATTTTCAGTAAAACCATAAATACTTTTCAAAAACTTATCATGCTTAGTAGTTTTGAATTTGGGGGTTTGTTGAGTGGGCATTTTTTAAGATTTAAATTTTGTTAACATTTGGCAATGTGTCTGCAAATGCAATATATTAAAGCTCTATCTTAAAAACTCTAATTACTCTTGTCCACTTCTTTTCACAACCACAATTACTTATTTTTGAATGTTTATAACAATAATCACCTTTGTATTTTTCATTACAATTCCAATATTCATCATTCTGTCTGCCTCCAGTAGTTTTTTCAACTAACGGTATATGTGTGTTTAATTGACTAAAGTATCTGCTAAAACTATCAACCCTGTCTGCTTTAACATCATTAATATACGGGCTTACACAAACAAAATAATTACTGCCCTTTTGAGATGATCTAATTAGTTTTAATAGCTGATTAAGTGAATAACCATCAATGTCCAAAATATTTGAGAAAAGATGAATTTTCGTGTTATTTATATTACTTTTTAATTCATCTACTTCTAACATGTCAATTTTTTTGCATAATGTCTTTATTATAACAGAATGATTAAAATGTCGAATGTGCAAGCTTGCCCTTTTAATGGCAATTTCAGATGGCTCAATCAAAGTAATATTAGCAATATTCAATTGCTTTAATTTTTCCAGAACAACAATTGATGCTAAACCTTGGCCACAACCCCAATCAAATAATTCAACATCAGAACTTATTTGATCAAATGGCAGTTTTTCAAGTGCTACAATCATTTTTGCATAATGGGAATTACCAAAGCTATTTAAATAAGCATACAGCTGCGTTTCTGCTGTTAAAATACTTGTACCTCTTCCCAAAGAATCATATATCATTTTATCATTAATCTTTTTCCAGATTGAAACTGAAATATTTCTAATTGCTTCAAAGCTTTTTTCTGCTTTTGATAAAAGATTAGGATAATTGTATTCAGACTTTGATTCTATTAAATATTCATATGAATCAAAAACACTTTTTTCTGAACTTCTATTTAAAAGCTTGTCTAAAAAAAATTGAATTTGGTCAAATGCAAATTTATTATCTGAAGTATCAATAACTAAAACCTCATCAATAACCAATTGGTTAAGTATAAAATGTGAATGTTTGTTATCAATAATTTTTTGCTTAAATAAGGAAACCCCTACTTTATTAAATCTACCAAAATTGAGAACAATTTTCGCATAATATTGTATAAATGTTGCAGTTATAACATCAATATTATCTTCTTCTTTGTCAAACGCCTCTTTAAGACTAAATAGTATTTCATCGAATATTTTAATATAATCATCAAACCGCCTAATTCCAATTGTGAATTTGTAAACAGCCTTTAATCTGTAACCAATATTTGCATTCGATTCAAAATCTAATTTGTAGAGTTGTTCAAATAGTGAAAACGCTCCAATCCGTTCACATGTTAAAATGAGTAAACTAATAAAATTACGATTAGTATTTTTTGAAAAATCAAGACTCTTAATAATTGATAACTTCGATGTAAGAATTTGTTCAATACGTTTATTTTGCAAATTAATATTGTTATGGCTTTGCACAAGAAAAAAATCATAAGCAAATTGATATTCATTTTCAATGATATCTTCTAACTGAGATAAAGTAGTTGTATAGCTAAGTTGTTCTAGAAAATCCATATTAATTATTTTGATAGTCCTTTGTCCAATATCAACTTAATTAATTTTTCTTTATCTTCTGGTGAATTTTTGAAGCGTGAAGCACTTTTTAAACCTATTTTCGTTGCTTCCTCTCTTAATACAGTAATACCCATTGTAGAAAGCTGTTTTTTTCTCTCATTTTGAGTGCTATTAATGCTATTTTCATATTGAATGTTGTTTTCCTCACTTGCAAACAAATCACCTATTTCTTCCGTTTGTTTGTTAGGAATATAATTTGATTTTGGTTTTTCAACAATTGGTAAATTACTTTTATAATTATTAGCCTTGGATTGAAGTATGCTAATAAATTCAGCAATTTGCTCATAATTCAATAAATTGTCACAATCGTTATCTAATCTAACAAAAATATCCTTGTCAACATTTTTTAATAATTCTGATAATTTTTTTCTTTCTTTATTTGTTTTCGATAACTCATTCTTTAGTTCATAAATGTTTTCTTCATGAAAACTTTCAATTTCAACTCGCAAATGCTCAATACATTGATTTATTGGAGCTTTTAATATGTTTTCATATTCAATGTTTTTATTATCAGATTGTTCTTTTGTTAATTTAAAACCAAATAATTTTTCAAAATTATTTATTAGTGGATTTGTAAAGTCCGAAAAAAAAAGACGATTCAAGTAAGAGCTAACAACCTCTTTTATGTTTATTGGTTTCTTTTCATAAATTATATCGCAATTTAGAATGGTATATGCTCTATATTTACTATTAGAAATATCACGAGATTTTGATGGCATAATACTATCTAAAAAAGTTAGTCTATCAGTAATTATATTATTGAGAACAAATTGATAAACACTTTCCATTACATAGTAATCAATAGGTGTATCCATTTCAAATTTAATTTTTGCTTCAAATTTTTCTGTGCTATAAATATTTCTAAAAGATTCATATCCTTTGTTAATACCGAACATAAAAGAAATACCTTCTCTTTTTGTAGCAGGAAATTTATTTTGAACTAAATCTGAAATAAAATTATCAATAGTTAATCTAGCACCAAGATCTGAATAGGATGCCAAAATTGCAACTAAATATGTTGTACTTTGATTATCTATACTTTCTATATTAATTTTTCCTAACTTTTTATCAATTCTAGTATTATTCTTATTAGCAAACTTTTCTACGTCATATAAAGTAACATTTGAATATGTCAGATTGTAAAGTTCTTCAAAATTTGATTTATTGTTAAAGATTAGCCATTCAAATTTATTTTTAATTGGTAGAGATACTTTTTGAATAGCAGTTTCAAGCTCTCTTTTAATAGTTGTATTAATATTAGAAAGTGTAATAAAATAATTTAAAGAGTAATTCATAAATGATTCACCACCTAAACGCATTAATGCAAACCCACCAAGTAATCGGTTATATTTTTCAAGATTTGTTTCATTGTTTTTATCAAAATTATTCTTGATAAATTCTTTATTAGTATTTTGAATAAATTTTACTTGAGAATTGTCTAAATCATAAAATATTTTATTTTTAGGCATAAAAGCTCTGCCTTGCTCAATATTCCATATTGTTTTTTCACCTTGTTCTTTATCATTAAAATAAATGCCAGCTACTCTTGAAATTGGCAGAAATAATTTAAACAATAAATAATTTTCAGATAGCCTTTCAATATATTTTCTTTGTTCTTCTTCTGTTAAAACTATTTCAATACAACAATTTGAGCTTTCTATGAACTTTTCAGTGGATAGCAATATAAAATCATCGAAAATATTTTGAATATCTTCGTTTCGTTCTTTTAGGTATTTGACAGGGCAAATACATGCCTTGTTATAGTAATGTCCGAGATTAACGGATTTTAGCGGCAAATAATATTTTGTATTCATAGTTATTCAGTTTCGTATGTAGATTTGTCAATATTATTAATTTCATTTACGCAAACAAGAAATAAGTTTGTTTTTGCTCTTGTCAAAGCAACATAGTATTCATTCATTTTAACATTAGTATTATCAATAAACCATTGATAACTATCAAATTTTGGAATAATTACGGTATCGAATTCGATTCCTTTTGCTGATTTAAAGGTTGTTATATGAATATTTTTTAGTCCTGTAAAAGTTTCATCCTCCGCTTGAAACTTTGTGCATTCAACTTTTTCTTTTATTAAATCATAAAAACTATTGACTTGATTTTGAGTTGGTACGAGTATTCCAATATTTGAAGTATCAGAGCTATATTCATTGATAATTTCAATAATTTTATCAATCATATAGCTTAATTCCCAGCCAACTACTGACACAAATGGTAAGTTGTGTGAAATTGCTTGATCAATGGTTTGCTGTTCTATGCATATTTCTGGAAATGTAGCTTGAGTAAAAATTAAAATTTCTTTTGAATTCCTAAAGTTTTTATACAATGTATATTCTTTATTCTCAAACAGCTCTTTTAAATCTTTAAGTAATCTTTCTGTTTCTTCAGGCGTGAAATACATACTTTGATCTGGATCAGCACCATAGCTGACTGCTTTTGAATGGTTGTTAATGACATGATATCTGTTAATTTCAACATCCTGTGCTTCATCAACAATTATTTCATCAAAGTTTCCTCTATTACCATTAAATGTCCATCTTTTGATCCTATCAATATTTTCAGAAGATAATATATTCTTTTTTTGTGCACATTTTCTCAAATAAAATTCTAGAGTTTTTGTATATGTAAGCAAAAGACTTTTTTTGTTGCCTTTTTCATAATTGTAAATGTGTCGCCATAAATTAACAACAGTTTTCCCTGTACCTGGACCTCCAAATAGGGCAATTGATTTAGTTTCATCA
>MENC01000104.1:10817-14714 GCA_001768155.1 Bacteroidetes bacterium GWA2_30_7 | reverse complement strand
AATTTGGAAGTTGCAAATTCGATACCTCCGTAGTAATTTTTTGATGGACCTTTGGTTACAACACTAATAATACCGCCGGTAACATCGCCATAACTTGCTGGAAGCCCACCTGTAATAACACTTACCTCTTCGATTGCTGATTTTGGTAAAGACTGAGTTCCCATAATTTTAACGCCATCAACATAATAAATTGTCCCTTCAGAACGAGCTCCTCTAATATTAATATCTCCATTTTCGGAATAAACACCTCCAACAGTTGTTGCAACTGACGCTGCTGAACGACCCGGCATTTTTGCAATATCCTCTGAAGTAACAGTGCCTCCAGTTTTAGTATTGTCTCTATCAATTAATGGAACGGCATATTCTTTAATTTCAACTTCTTGTAAAACCTGAGTTGCAGGAGCAATTTTAAAATCCTGAAAGGTAATTTTCCCACCTTTTATTAATACTCCATTAACTTGAGCAGCATTATAACCTACACACGATGCTTTTACATTATACTTCCCTGCTGGAATAGGTTTTATTACATATTTGCCATCAAAGTCTGTCATACCTCCAGTAACAACAGAACCATCAGATTCGATAGTTACGTTTGCAAATGGAATTGCCTCACTGGTTTCTGGGTCAATAACTGTTCCTTGCAGAGTACCAGACGATTGAGCATACATACAATATGAAAATAATAAAGATATTACTGTAAATGTTATCCTTCTTAGCATAGCTATTTTAGTTAAATAAATAAATTTATACCCTTTTATTCCTAAATAGAATTTGTAAATATAGAAATTCTTATATGATATAACCAAAATTATTTGATTTATGAATTTCGATATTTTAATTAATTTTAACATTTACAATTAAATGATTCAAAAAAGATTTTTTTTGATTCTAAAATTATTGCATTTTTTGTTGAATACAAAGACATAATTTCCAAACATAACATATCGTTTTCCTAAAGGTAACATTTAAGATTTAGAATTTAGAAAATTAGGATTTACGATTTAGGATTTAGGATTTGACAGCATTAGCAACAATGTAACAATTTAACTATCTTTCTTCTTATTTTTTCTTAATTTGTATAAGATTCTTTTATATAGAGGGTCTCTATCTAGTCGTTTATTTTTTCTCATAAAAAGGTGTCGGTTTTTTTTGTTATTAATACGATTAGAAACTCTTTTCGTATTTTTCATTCGTTTATATACTTTTTGTTGAGAGCCAATTTCGGTTTCATTCCCAACTCTTTTCCAATGTTCTTTTACTTCTTTTTTATGAGCCTTTTCCTCATCGTGTCGTTTTTTCCAATATTCTTTACTATTTCTTTCGTTTAATTGCCCCCAGCCACCATCTTCTTGTGCAAAAACAACATTAATATTTACTACTATTGATGTTAATAATGTAATTATTTTGAAATTTATTTTCATTATCTTTGTTAAAATATAAATACCTATGATTTTTAGAAAATCAAATTTAATATTTTTTTTTGGTTTATGCATTATTTTAGTTATTCAAAATTGCAAAAAAAAAGATGATGTTATTCCAAACGTGTATGTTGATTTTTATCTTTATTTGAGTGATCCCGATTTTAGTGCCTTAAATGCTATAGGAAATTCTGTATATGTTACTGGTGGTTATGGTGGTATAGTAATTTACAGAAAATCTATTGAAGAGTTTATTGCTTTAGATAGAGCTTGTACATATGCGCCATCGAAAGAATGTGAACGGGTTAATGTTGATGATTCTGGATTATTTGCAGTATGTCCTTGTTGTGGTTCACGATTTACTGTAACAGACGGTTACGTTGTTGAAGGTCCTGCTTCAAGACCATTGAAAGAATACGGAGCTTCTTTTGATGGAAACAATGTATTACATGTATTTAATTAATACTTAATGTTTTTTGCATAAATTAAAAATATTGCTTATAATCCTTCAAGTTTTGAAAATCTGAAAGTCTTTAAATAATAAAAGCCCGAAATAAATATTTCGGGCTTTAAAATTTTTTTTATTCAGATTAATTCAAAGTAAATTTAATAGGTACCTGATACGAAACTTTAACAGGTTTTCCTCTTTGTTTTCCGGGCGACCATGATGGCATATTATTTACTACTCTAAGAGCTTCTTTATCTAAATATGGGTCAACTCCACGTAAAATTTTAACTTCTGTTACTTTTCCAGTTTTATCAATCACAAAGCCAACAAAAATTCTTCCTTGAATACCATTTTCTTTAGCCATTTCAGGATATTTTGTATTTTGAGCAATCCATTTTAAAAGAGCTGCTTCACCACCCGGAAATTCAGGTTTATCTTCGAGAACATAAAAATTGAAAACTTCATCAACTTCTTCTTCTTCAACTTGAACTACTGCAACTTCTACTTGTGTAGTTTGGTCGCTTTCGGTATTTTGAATTTCTATTTCCTCTTCAATTTCTTCATCGTCCTCAACAATATTTAATTCTTCGATAACTTGCTGTGCAGGGGGTGGAGCTTTTATTTCTTCCTGACGTGTAATAGGAATAATTTCCTCTTCAACAACAATATTCGCTAATTCTCCAAGTCCACTAGTATTTTCAGTAGAACTTTTCCATTCAAAAGCAATTAACGAAAGTCCTAACACAACTACTAATCCGATTTGGAAAAACATTCCTTTTTTGTTTTCTAAATCAGCCTTATTAGATTTTTTTGTTTCCATTTTTCTAAAATTTTAAGGGTATAAAAATATAAATTATATTGAAATAATCAAAAGATTAATTTTTCGCAAGTTTAAATTTAATAGGAATAACATTAGTTACAGATACTGGTTTTCCTGCTTGTATTCCAGGTTTCCAGTCTGGCATTGAGGTTACAACTCTTAAAGCTTCTTTATCAAGATATGGGTCAACGCTTTTTACAACTTTTGGTCTAATAACTTTACCCATTTTATCAATAGTAAACTCTATATAAACAGTGCCTTGTATATCATTTTCTTTTGGGATTTCGGGATATGTAAGTTTGTCAATCAAAAATTTATACATGCTTTTTTCACCACCTTTAAACTCAGGTTTAATTTCAACTTTCCAAAACATTGTTGGTTCACCTGTTTCTGGTTCAATATCGTTACTTAATGAAAATGAATCAATAGGATTTGAATCTGTTAAATCGCTTGTAATAAATTGAATTGTATCGTTTACAATCACATCATTTTGTACTATATTAATAACTTCAAGTGCAATTTTTGGTGCAGGTGGTTTTATTTCTTCCTTCATCAGTGTAATAGGTGGTAATTCTAAATTATCAGCTTGAGCAATAAAAACTCCTAAATCTTCAGAATTATTGTAATAAGTAGTCCATTCAAAAGCTGTAATAACAATAGCCAAGCTAATAATTAGCCCAAATTGGAAAAAAATAGATTTAATTTTTTCTAAATCACTTTTTTTTGATTTTTTAGTTTCCATATTAGAAAAATTTAAGATTAAAATTTAGCATAATAAAAAAACAAAAATTGTGCCGTGTATTATTTATAATTTTTGAATTAAGGATTTGAGATTTGAGATTTGATAAAAAAACGTAGCTTTGTAATTCAATTTAATTTTTATGAAAGTTTGCGAGTTATTTGAAAAATCAAAAAAGCCATTATTTACATTTGAAATACTTCCTCCACTTAAAGGTGTTAATATTTCTACAATATACGATGCAGTTGAACCTTTATTGGAATTTAATCCGGCGTATATTAATGTAACGTATCATCAACAAGAAACGGTTTACAAGAAGCGACAAGATGGTTTGCTCGAAAAAAAAGTTGTAAGTAAACGTCCGGGAACTGTTGCTATATCTGCAGCAATTAAGTTTAAATATAAAGTGGAAATTGTACCTCATCTTATTTGTGGCGGCTTCACTAAAGAAGATACTGAAGATGCTCTTATT
>MENC01000104.1:6787-10806 GCA_001768155.1 Bacteroidetes bacterium GWA2_30_7 | reverse complement strand
GGTTTTAACAATGTTTTGGCATTAAGAGGCGACCCACCAAAAACAGAACGTTTTTTTCGTCCCGAAGAAGGTGGACATAAGTATGCTATAGATATGGTTAAGCAAATTCAACAAATGAATAAAGGAATTTATTTAGATAGTGATTTGCAGAATGTTACAAAAACTGATTTTTGCGTTGGAATTGCAGCATATCCCGAAAAGCACGCAGAATCGCCCAACAAAGAAATTGATATGAAATATTTGAAAGAAAAGGTCGATGCCGGTGCTGATTATATTGTAACACAGATGTTTTTTGAGAATACTAGGTATTACGATTTTGTAAATTCATGTCGTAAAGAAGGAATAAATATACCGATAATTCCGGGAATCAAGCCAATAACAAGCTTAAGTGACATTAACAGCATTCCGAAAATTTTTCATATTGATATTCCTTATGAATTTATGAAGCTTGTTGAGAAATGTAAAAATAATAAAGAAGCTGCTGAAGCAGGAATTGAATGGGCAACATATCAATCGAAAGAATTAATAAAATTTGGAGTTCCATCAATACATTATTTCACAATAGGCTTTTCGCAAAACATTGTTCGAATAGCTAAAGAGATTTTTTAAAACATTGATTTAAACAACTTTCAGACATTTTTTTCGTCATATATTTTTAATACTTTATTTATGAAATATTTACATATTATAATTCTGATTATTTGGATTTTAAATTTCAATGTTTTTGGACAAATAAGTCAGGGTGGAAAACCATGGAGCTTTGACGAAAAAAGAACTTCGGAATTAAAGTCTAATATTCAATACATTACTGCTGATGCAAAAAATATAGTTCAATATAAAGTTGAAGATGCAATTAATGATGTTAAAAAAGAAAGTCCATGGCGTTTTGGAGAAAATGTATATGTAAATTATAACTTAAACAATTCAGGAACATGGGATATTTTAGAAAATGGCGATAAAATTTGGCGATTAGGAATTTATTCTCCCGGAGCTTTAACAATTAATCTTACTTTCGACAATTATCATTTACCAAAAGGAGCATCATTATATATTTATACTCCCGAAAAAACAGAATTAATCGGTGCTTTTACAGATTATAATAATCAGGAAGATAATAGTTTGGGAACAACTCTTTTAAAAGGAGATGCTGTAATAATTGAATATTTTGAACCTAAAAATGTTGCATTTTCTGGCGAATTAAATTTATGGCGAATCACTCATGGTTACAGAAATGCTTTCGATTATGCTGAAAAATCTTTAGGTAGCTCAGGAAGTTGTAACGTTAATGCAGCATGTCCACAGGCACTTGGTTGGGAAAATGAAATTCGCTCGGTTTGTATGCTAGTTTCTGGTGGTAGTGGATTTTGTACAGGGGCTTTAATAAATAATACTGCAAACGATGGAACTCCGTATGTATTAACCGCAAATCATTGTGGCACAAATCCAACTTCGTGGGTTTTTTGGTTTAATTGGCAAAGTGCAACGTGTACAAATCCAGGTTCATCTCCATCATATAATTCTATTAGTGGTGCTACTTTAAAAGCAACAAATGCAGCAAGTGATTTCTGCCTTGTACAAATGAATCAAACTCCTCCTTCAAATTATAATTTATACTATTCGGGTTGGAATAGAACTACTGATGTAGATATTCCTGGTACAATTTGGGGAATTCACCATCCATCTGGAGATATTAAGAAAATTAGCTGGTCAACTTTAGGAGTTTCTTCTGCAACATACTTACAATCATCAAGTCCGGGAGATAATTCGCATTGGAAAATTACTTCATGGAGCGATGGAACAACAACAGAAGGTGGTTCATCTGGTTCACCATTATTTGACCCTAATCATTTAATTATTGGTCAATTACATGGCGGTTATGCTGCATGTGGAAATACTTCTTCGGATTGGTACGGAAGATTAGGAATATCATGGGATGGTGGTGGAACTAGTGCAACTCGTTTAAGCGATTGGCTCGACCCATCAGGAACATCTCCTTTGACTTGGGATGGATACGACCCCAATAATCCAGGCGTTTCGGTAGATGCCAGACCAATAGGAGTTTCTGCACCTTTATCTAATTATTGCAGTATTGATTCAATTACACCACAAGTTACAATAAAAAATTCCGGAATTGATACACTATATTCTTTTACAGTAACATATAATATTGATGGTGGAACAAATGTAATATTTAACTGGTCTGGTGTACTTGCAACAAATCAATCTGATTTTGTAGTTTTTCCCAAAGTTTTATTAGAAATTGGAAATCATTCATTTAATGTGTCAACATCAAACCCAAATGGTGTAACAGATATGAATACTGCTAATGATAGTATTACACTAAATTACACAGTATATAATTCTAATATTTCATTGCCATTTGTTGAGTTGTTTGAAAATTCAATTTTTCCGCCGTGTAATTGGGCTTCGTACAATGGCTCAAATGGAATTGGAACTTCTGTAACTTGGTCAAGAACAACATCTAATACTTATATGACTTCGGCAGGTTCTGCTTATGTAAAATATGAAAATGTTTCAAGCGGAACAGCAGAGGATTGGCTTGTTACTCCATTAATACAGCTTGCCGGAAATTCGACATTAAGTTATTATGAACGACAATCTTATTCAACAAATTACAATACAACTTATAAAGTGAAAATTTCTACTACATCACAAACCACACAAGCAAGTTTTACTGATTTAGCATCTTATGGTGAAACTGCTTTTGGGATGACATATACTTACAAAGCAATTGATTTAAGTGCTTTTGACGGACAGGCTGTGTATATTGCATTTATTATGATTCAGGACGATGGCGATGATTGGTATTTAGATAGTATCAAAATTAACAGTACAATATTAAATCCGATTGCAGATTTTACTGCTAAAACAAATGTTTGTCAAAATGAAACAGTTACATATACAGATTTAAGTTCTAATAATCCAACTTCTTGGGAATGGACTTTTAATGGAGGAACACCAAATTCAAGCACTGAACAAAATCCTGATATAATCTATGATAGCATTGGTAATTTCGATGTTCAATTAATTGTTTCAAATGCAGATGGAACAGATACTCTTAGCGTTACCCAGTATATTACTGTAAATTCAAGTCCGATAATATCGCAAAATATTACAAATATTACTTGTAAAAATAGTAATGATGGACAAATTGAAGCAATTGTTGCAGATGGCACAAGTCCATATAGTTATTTATGGTCGAACGATTCAATAACATCAGTAATAGATAATTTAGTTGCTGGAAATTATTCGTTAACTGTAACAGATTTAAATGGTTGTAAGGATTCATCAACAGCATTAATTTCAGAACCTGATTCGTTAAATATTAACTTTAACATTACAGATGCAAACTGCTCTTCAAATGACGGACAAATTTTAGCTATAGTTACAGGTGGCATAAGCCCTTACAGTTATTTGTGGTCGAATGGAGTTACAACTGAAAGCAATTCTGGATTATTTTCTGGAACTTACGAATTAACTGTTACCGATTCAAATAATTGTGAATTAGTTAATTCAGCAACAATAGTTGATATTGGCGGTGCAACTTTATCTGTTTCTGGAATTAATGATGTTTCATGTTTTGGTGGAGATAATGGAACTGCAACAGTTGATGTTTCAGGAGGAATTTCTCCTTTTTCTTTCTTATGGTCAAACGGAGCTACTTCGGCTTCACTCAGTAACCTAAATGCAGGAACTTATGATGTTACAGTAGCTGATAATAATAGTTGCAATTCATTCATTTCTTTAGTTATAAATGAACCAACAGAATTAATTGCAAATATTATTTCAAGTGATGTTTTATGCTTTGGTACTTCGACAGGCTCAGTAACCGTTACTGTTAGTGGGGGAACTTCACCATATATTTATAATTGGTCAAATGGAAACTCAACAGAAGATATATCAAATTTATATGCCGGTACTTATATATATTCTATTACCGATAATAATAATTGTGTTGTTAACGGACAAATTGTAATTATTGAACCTCAAGCATTAAC
>MENC01000104.1:0-6780 GCA_001768155.1 Bacteroidetes bacterium GWA2_30_7 | reverse complement strand
AACAGTTGATAATATTGCAAATGTGCAGTCTGGAACTTACCATGTTACAATAACAGATTTTAATAACTGTACTTTGGTTGATTCTGTTTTTATTGATTTTACTGATGGTGAGGAAAATATTTTTGAAAATGAGTCAATTAATATTTATCCAAATCCAACTACAAATGAGGCATTTATAGAAATAAAATCTGGAAAAAATGAAAAATTAAAATTAAAAATTTTTGACTTACAAGGAAGAGTAATTAAAGAATTTAATTATTCAAAATCAAATATTTATAAAATAAATGCAATTGATTTTGCTCAAGGAGTTTATTTTATTAAATTGATTTCGGGGAATACAGATGTTGCAGTTAGTAAGTTAATTATTCAATAAATAAAAGTACATAAAGTTGGAAGTAAATGTTAAATTGAACACTTGAGTATATGTACAGTTGAGCACACTAGCACATAACTAATAATAAACTTAAACTTTTACATTATGAAAAATATCTTAATCACATCATTTTTACTGTTTAGTTTTATTTGCTTTTCTTCTTGCATGAGTAAGTCGTTTCAAGAAAAAACATCTAGTAACATGGAAGAAGGCGGAAACTTTGCACTAGATGAGTCAGTTCAAAATGAATCGTCAAGTGTTTCCGAAACAAATGAAGAACAGTCAATTGAAGGAAAACATAAAAGTGAAGAAACTATAGTTATTCCAGAAAAAATAATTAAAACAGCTTCTGTAGGAATTGAGATTGAGGATTATAAAACCGAAATTCTTAAAATCAGAGAAATAGTAAAAGCAAATAATGCTTATATTTCTACAGAAGATGAGAAAAATTATAGTAACAGTATTTACAACAATATAATAATCAGGGTTAAGAATGAGGATTTTGAAAAACTTATCAATTTGCTTACTGTAGATGCAAATAAAGTAACGTATAAAAATATTAATTCGCAAGATGTAACCGAAGAATTTGTTGATATTGCTGCAAGACTAAAAACCAAAAAGGAAGTAGAAATTAGATATACAGAAATATTAAAACAAGCAAAAACAATACGCGAAATCCTAGATATTGAAGAAGAATTGCGTCAGATTCGTGAAGAAATTGAAGCAAAAGAAGGACGTTTAAAATATTTGAATAGTCAAGTAGATTTAAGCACAATTAATTTAAGTATAACTCAATATTTTATCACTGACAGATACGAACCTGGATTTTTTGGCAAAATAGGCAAAGCATTATCAAATGGCTGGGATGGTTTATTACTTTTTATAATAGGAGTAATGTATTTATGGCCGCTGTGGCTGATTTTAGGAATTGGTTTGGTTATCATGTTTCGAATTATTAAGCGAAAAAGAAGGAAAAGGTAATTCGTACGACAAAGCTTAGTGATTAATTCAAAATAACTTCCTCTTTTTTAATGGTGATTTCGAGAGCCTCAATCACCGGAGGCTGAGGTTCTCGAAGCCTCATGATATAAATTATTCTTTTCGGTAAATAGAGGAAGTTATTTTGAATGTCTTACTTAACTTTGTTTTAGATTATTAAAATATTTCCCAAGTTCAATTTGTGCTCTAAACGGTGGATTTTTGTCAACAAAGAAATTGTTAGATAGATTTTTATCCAACAATCTGGCTTTAACATTATCTTTCCAATGGATACTAAAAACATCTTTTAAAATTGTCTTGATACTTTTATCGTAAATTGGGCAAGTAACTTCGACACGTCTGTCAAGATTTCTGGTTAATAAATCGGCAGATGAAATAAAAATTTTTTCATCACCATTATTATGAAAAATATAAATTCTTGTATGTTCTAAATATCTGTCAATGATTCCACGAGCTAAAATTTTATCACTTAATTTTGGAATTTCAGTTACTAAAGAAAACATACCACGAATATTTAATTTTACATCGACACCTGCTTTATTAGCATCGTATAATAATTGAATTATTTCCGCATCAGAAAGATTATTTATTTTCAAATAAATTTTTGCAATTTTTCCTTCTTTAGCATTTTTAATTTCTTTAATGATAAATGCTTTTATTTTGGTTCGCATATTAAAAGGAGAAACCAAAAGATGATTAAAAGGGCTAATTTTGTAGTTAACATTCAGAAAATCAAATATTTTAAAAACATCGTTCGTGATTTTTCTATCTTTGGTTATTAGTAGTGCATCTGTATAAATTTTAGCAGTGTCTTCGTTAAAATTTCCAGTGCCTATACAAGCATACTTGACAAGTTTTTTATTTTCAATTTTTGTAATTAAACATATTTTTGAGTGAACCTTAACTTCATTTGCTCCATAAATTACTTTTGCTCCTTCTTCACGGAGTTGTGTTGCCCACGAAATATTTGCTTCCTCGTCGAATCTTGCTTGTAATTCGAGAACTACTGTTATTGATTTTCCATTTCTTAAAGCATTAAGCAAGACATCAACAACAATTGACTTTTTTGCTAATCGATAAAGTGTGATTTTTATTTCTTTAACTTTAGAGTCGATAGATGCAGTTCTTAAAAAATCAATAAAATTTTCGAAATTATGATAGGGAAAATATAAAAGAATATCTTTTCTGGTAATTTCTTTAAATAAGTCTGAACTTTTTATAAATTGCAGAAGTTCAGTCTGTAAAGTTGGCTCATAATGATATTTAGCATCATTTATAGGGAAACTGATAAAATCTTTAAAATTATGATATCTTCCTCCGGGTATTGTTACATCTTCTTTCCCGATTTTTAATTTTTTAATAATCAGATTAAGAAAGTAATCAGGAATTTTTTCATCAATAACCAATCGAACAGGATTTCCTTCTTTTCGTCTTTTTAAACTTTTAGATACATTTCTTATATAACTTTCAGAAATATCGTCGTGAATATCAAGTTCGGCATCAAGCGTTAGTTTTATTGTATAAGCCTCAATTACAGTTTCACTATTACAACCAAAGAGGTCGATAAGTCCAAATCTTACTATATCGTCAAGGAAAATAAAATATTGTGAATTTTTTTGAGATGGTAGTTTTAAAAATCTAGGGAAAACTTTTGTTGGTATTTCAATTAAGCTATATTTGTCACCATCTGGTTTATTTAACCAAATAGCAAGATAGATTGTGTCGTCTTTTAATTTATATGCAGGGTAAACTTGGTCGAGCATTACAGGCATAAGTTTTTGTCTGACATTATGCTTAAAATAGTTATTCACAAATATTGCCTGAGATTCGTCAAGTTGATTTTCATTTACAAAATAGATATGTTCTTTTGCCAGGTCAAGTAATAGTTTTTGATAAATTGATTGAAAACTATTTCTTTGTTCTAATACAATATCATGAATCGTATTTAAAATAACTTTTGGGTCTTCTCCAATTATATTAATTGCTTTTTTACCTAATTGAGATATTCTTTTTAAAGTAGCAACTCTAACTCTAAAAAATTCATCTAGGTTACTGGAGTAAATTCCTAAAAACTTTAATCTTTCAACTAAGGGAACATTAATGTTATCAGCTTCCTGAAGTACTCTTTCGTTAAAAGAAAGCCAGCTTATTTCTTTTGGCAAATATGTTTGGTGTGTTCGTGTGTTCATGTACTCAGGAATTAACGATTTAGGATTTAGGATTGGCGATTAAAATGTTATTATTGAGGTAATTGATTAATAAAAAGCTCTCCATTTGTTTTCAATACATCGTTCCAGTCAGAAATATTAAATTTTATGCCAACTGCTTCACTTTTTTGCATACTCTTATTATATCCAACAGCAAGGTCTAAAGCAATTTCAGAAATTGTCATATTGTGTCCAAAAATAAAAACAGTATCAATATTTTTGTAATTATTAATCAGTTCGATTAAATAATATTTATCGTAATTATAGTAAAGTTTCTCATCTAATAAAATTTTATTATGAGGATAATCCATTTCAGTTGCAAAAATTATCGCTGTTTCTAATGCTCTGAAGGCAGAGCTAGTAATTATTAAATCGGGTTTAACTGATTTCTTTATTTTCTCAGCAACAAATTGTGCTTGTTTTTTTCCTTTCATAACTAATGAACGTTCTTTATCAGTCGTTGTTACTGAATCTTCTGCTTTAGCATGGCGAACTAAAATAATTTTCTTCATAAATTTATATAAATAATGTAAATTCCTTATAATTAAAATATTAAGGAAATATTATTAATTTTTCAATTAACAAATTTACAATAAATAAGTTTATAATGATTTATTGAAAATAAAAATCATCTAAGAGTCAACAGATTAATTCATTGGCTTAGAAAATTGGCAAAAATGAATTAAAAAAGACTACCTTGATTCAATAGTGTTCAGGTTTTTTATAAAAACATCCGATGTTGTGGAAACATCGGATGTTTGTTTTATTTCTTAATAAAAATAAACTGCCCGCCTTCGTCTCCGGTATTTTTAATTGGCGAAAAGTTTGGTGTTTGTTCAGAGTTGTTTACGATTGGAATTTTAATTTCGGTATAAAGCTGACCTGCATCTAAATACTTATTTGTATTTCCTTTAAGTGCTTTCAAAAGATAGTAACAGAAAATAGAGTGTCCCTCGCTTCCACCGTCCATAACAGGCTCAATTCCACCTGATGAAATTGCCTGACGGGAGTTTAATTCGTGAACTTTTGTGTAATATTTTTCAGAATTTTCGAATGGAAGGTATTCTGTTTTTCCACGAAAAATATCTCCACTGAAACATGCGTCAGAAATTAACAATGTGTGTTTTGATTTAATGCCTGCAAGAAATGTCTGAATATCAGCATTTGATATATAATTTGCAACAGATGCTGTAGTTGCATCAACAGGCACCCAGTAACCTTTATTTAATTCTTGTTTATATTCGCCATGTCCTGAATAATAGATAAATACATTATCTTTTTCTTTAACATTTGCAACCAACCATTCTAATTTTTCCAAAATACTTGTTCTGGTAGCTTGTACATCGTACAATGCCATAAATTTATCGAATTTATATTTTGCTTTTAAAATTTCTTCTATTGATTGAGCATCGTGAACTGCATTTTTCAACTGAGGCCAAGTACCGCCATATTTATCAACTCCAATTATAAGTGCATAATAGTTACCTATTTCCATTTCTTTTTTGGCAGTTGATAAATTTAATCCTTTTAAAGGGTCGCCACGCATTTGTCCAAGATTATTATTTTCGGCAAGTATTTGATAAGATGCAGGACTAACCGGAAGTTTATCGTGCATAACAATTGCCATATCAACATCATCAATATTGGTAAATGCTGCTCCTTCAATTTTAACACCCACTTTAAGCTTTGGTTCTTTATAATTTTCATTTGCATAAAATTGAACTGAAATTTCTCGGGCTTCATTAGCTTTCATTGTTCCGATATTTTCAGAAAGTTTGTCAACAGCAATTACATCTTCAGGGAAATTATAATTTACTTTAATATTTTGAGCTTCAGTATTTGTTGCATTTTGAATTACTAAATTTAAAGTTATCGGGCTTCCATTTTCGGCTTTTCCGGTTGCCGATGAATAATCGAAATGCGAAATCATTATATATGAAACGATTGCACCTTTTGTTTGAAACGACATGTCGAAAGAGGCTATTTTATAGCCATTTGCTTCGGTGAACGAAATTTTTGCTTTACCTCGGGCAGTTTCTAACTCTTCGGTAACTTTAATTGGAATCGAAACATTTACAGATTTCAGACTTGCAATATTTCCAACTTTATATTGTTTTTCGATTGATAATCCTTTAATAGGTGTTTCTAAAACTGAGTTTGCAACAACATCAAAAGCAAGTCCATCTCCATTGTTTTGAATGTTAAAACTCAATTTGCAACTTTCGCCAATTTCTATAATTCCATTGTTATTATCGTCGATTAAAATTGCAGGTGAGCAGATTAATTCAGGTGGTGCAGAATCTTTTACAAATTTTTTCTTGCCAATATTAAGTTTGGTTACATCCCAAATTTTTAAGGCTGCATCGTTGCCAACAGAAACTATAATGCTTCCATTATCGCTGAATGCAATTGCATTAACTCCTTTATCGTTTGCAGGAAAAGTTTCAATTAATGTTTGATTTTCGACATTCCAAATCATAATATTATTTCCTTCGCCGCCGGCAGCAACATATTGTGCATCGGGACTAAATGCAACTGAACTAATTGCTGATTTATAGTCTGTTAATTCTGAAATTTTATTAGCAGAAGTTGCACTCCAAAGTTTTACAATTCCATTTTTACCGCCACTTGCTACATATTTATTATCGGAACTAAAACAAACCGATGTAACTTCTTTTGATTCAGCATCAAACGATTTTAATTCCTGACCAGAAGCAGCATCCCAAGTTTTAATTTTATTATCAGACGAACCTGATGCAAGCATTTTTCCATCAGGGCTATAAGCAACTGAATTAACCGCTTTTTCATGTCCCTGAAGAGTAAGTATTAAATGATACTTTTCATCAAAAACCAAAATATCGTTACCAGAACCACAAGCAATATTATCGTTAATTGGATTAAATGCAACAGATGTTACAGGGCTTGTAATTCCTTTTAAAATTCCAATTGGTTTTCCTTCTTGTGCATTCCAAATATTTACTTTTAAATCAGCCCCGGCAGTCGCAATTAATTTATTATTTGAATTATAAGCAACTGCATTAACAGATAAGGTATGACCACCAAATGATTTTAATTTTTCACCTGATTTTGTATCCCAAATATAGGTTCGCTTATCGCTTCCACCTGTTACTACATTTGTTCCGTCGCTATTGACTGAAACAGCTAAACCTTGACCGGCATGTGTACTTGCAATGCTTTTTA
>MENC01000103.1 GCA_001768155.1 Bacteroidetes bacterium GWA2_30_7 | reverse complement strand
TATACATAATATAATTTGCAGTAAAATCGAGCCATTTAACAATATTTCTTCCAGAAACAATTTTAAACTCGTAATGATTTTCAACTTTTTCACCTCTTTGACGTGCAAGACCTCTTTCTTTTACTAATTCTTTAAAATCGGGGTGAATAATATCAAAAAATCGAAGTTTAGAAAGTTCATCCCATGTATAATCACAGATATTTAATCCGGCATTATTCATGTAAACAAAATTTTCCTTTTGGACAATAAAAATTGCAGAGACAGTAGTTTCTGCAACTGTTCTGAATTTCGATTCGCTTTCTTTTAAAATTTTCTGATATTTAACTTTTTCATCAACATCTCTTACAATTGCTTGTAAAAAATTCTGTTCAATAAATTTAAATTTATTTAAACTAACTTCTGCTTCAAACTTTTCACCATTTAATCGTTGATGTGTCCATTGAAAAACTTGAGATTCTCCAGCTAATGCTTTTCTAATTTTATCGGCGGCGCTATCTGCTGAATTTACATCATTCGATTGTTTTATTGGCGAAAATTTTAATGGCGATTGCATTATTATTTGGTCGTAACTACATGCAAACATTTCAGTTGCACGTTTAT
Source organism: Bacteroidetes bacterium GWA2_30_7 (assembly GCA_001768155.1). Taxonomy (GTDB): domain Bacteria; phylum Bacteroidota; class Bacteroidia; order Bacteroidales; family GWF2-33-38; genus GWA2-31-9. The sequence goes on along the minus strand of MENC01000103.1, from coordinate 6,207 downwards.
TGCAATCAATAAATAATCCATTTTTCATAATAAATATTGCATCATTTGCCGATTCAAATAGAATTTGATACTTATTATCTTTTTCTTTCAATTCGGCTTCGACTTTTTTAAATTCTGTAATATTATGTGCAATTCCATCAACTGCAACAACCTGATTATACTGGTCTAAAATTGGAAATTCTCTAACCTGAAAGTTCAATATTGCTCCTTGTGCATTGTATAAAAAAGCTTCATAAACAGGTAACGAAAAGCCATTTTCTTGATGTTTTATGTGTCTTTTAATACTATCATTATAAATTGAATCGGCATTATACTTTTTAAAATTCAAACTAAATTCTTCTTCATTAACTCCTAAAACATTATTTATTGATGTACTAACAAATGAAAAAGGGTTTCCAATTTCATGTCTGAAATAAAAACAATCACCTTTTAAATTATTAATGAGTCTTACAAAATTATCATCGTTGTTGATTGCTTTAAAATTTGAATTTTTTTTAAAATAAAAAAGGTATATCATAATTACTGCATTTAGAGCTAAAAACAGCCATAAATGTAGTTTAGATGTTGAATAATTGTGGTTTAAATCAATTACAACCGGTAATATTAAATCGAAAAATAAAAACCATACAATTGTAAAGATTAGGTATGCTATTAATATATAAATGCTTTTGTGCTTCATCTGTTTATATTTTGGTTTGACGCTTAAAGTTTGAAGTTTGAGGTTGCGGACTTTCGTCGTTGCGAGGAACGAAGCAAAGCAATCTGTCTATTGATTATTGGTTATTGTCAATTGTTTGTTGTTCGGTTGATTAGTCATTTTATGTTAAATTTCTAAATCCTGAATTTCTTTTACCACATAGAATCATAGTTACACTTCGACTAAACTCAGTGCATCGCATAGAATTTCACATAGCTAATAAATCTCTAAATTTCTAAATCGTAAATCCTAAATTCTTAAATTATCTAATTAAATTAATGTATCCTTTTTTGTAAAGAACTTCGCCATTATAAGCTTCAGCTCTGACAATAAATACATAAGTATCAACATTTTGATTTGCTCCTAAATATTTTCCATCCCAGCCTTTTTTTAAATCAGTTGTTTCAAAAACAACTTGTCCCCAACGATTGAAAATTTTAAATTCCAATAAAGTTTTTATTCCCCAACCTTTTACAAAAATCGTATCGTTACCGTTGTTATCGCCGTTTGGAGTAAATGCTGTCGGGACATCAATGGTTGCTTCTGAAACATCAATATATACATTTCGAACAGTTTCAAAATTACATTGGTTTGTATCATAAACCATTACTGAATAGCCAATTGACTGAATTGGGTTTGCATAAGGATTTGGGCATGTTGAACAATTTAAACCATCAGATGGAGTCCATAAAAATAGTCCTGTAGAATCAGTAACTGCGTTAAAATGAACAGTATCGCCCATAATAATAAATACTGTATCGTTGCTACTTTGATTTCCATTATAAATCGTAAATAAATCCATTGAAATTGGATGTTGAACTTTAATTAAAACGTCAGCAGTATTTGAACAATTATTAACATCTGTTACAGTTACAACATAGTAAATCAGACTATCGGGTTTAGAAGTAGGGTTTTGTAAATTTGAGTTATTAAGAAGATAAGTTGAAGGCGACCACACATAACTAACACCACCTGTGGCATTTAAAGTAACACTTTCGCCAACACAAATTGTAGTATCATTTGATGCAGTAGCAATTGGTAATGAATTAACTGTAAATGTTTTTATTAATGAATCTAAACATCCAAATTGATTATTTACAAATAATTGAACCGTGTATGTACCGGGTGAATATAAATGAGTTTGTGGTCCTTGAGTGGTGTCAGTATTTCCATCGCCGTAATACCAAATCCATTTATTTACACTTCCTGATGTATTTGTACTAGCATCGGTAAAAACTACAGGGTCGCTTGTACAAGTATTAATATCACCGCCTGAGAAAATTGCTTTTAAATCGTGAACATAAATAGGCATCTTTTTAGTTATAACGCAATTGTCATTTGGGCCAGTTCTTAAATTAATGCTAACACTATCGTTAAAATTCATATTATAAATATGCGAGGTAGAATCATTTAACGTAGAATCTATAAATCCATCACCAAAAAACCATTCAAATGAGTAAACAAAAGAAGTATCAGTAACACTCATAATAACTTCTTCGCCTCTACAAACAACAGGCGGAACTATCATTGTTGCAAGAGGACCTTTTACTGTGATATACTGAGGCTTTGAAATAGTATCTCTACAACCATTTGTTGTTGAAACAATTAAACTAACATCGTACTTGCCAGGTCCAGTTAAAGGAAAAATATGTTGTGGATTTTGAACATCATAATTAATAGTATAAGAAATTGTGTCATTTAAAGTCCAATACCAATAATTCAAATAATCTGAAATAGTAGTATCTGTAAAATCAAACCGATGTCCAGGTTTATAACAATCCCAAACAGTCGTATCTACTGTAAAACCGGCAATAGGATACGGCTGAACTGTTATTAATTGTAGAGTATCAGCTAAAAGCGAATCACATCCCAGATTATCAACCATATAAAGTGATACAATAAAAGTATCAGCAGGATAAGCAAAAGTGTGATAAGGTGAAGCAATTGTATCAGAAGTTCCATCATCAAAATTCCATAAATAAGTGTAAGGTCCGGCAACGCTATAAGAAGATGTGTAAGTAAATTTTACAGAATCACCATCGCATAAGGTATAATCTGCAATTGTAAAAGTAGGTTTTGGTTTAGTTGAAATTATTGGTTTTGTAATTGTTCCTACACAACCAAGAAAATCAGTAACAGTAAGCGACACGTTGTATGTTTGAATATTATTAAATGTGTTATAAACCGTATCATTGTTTTCTAAAAGAACTCCACCTCCAATATTCCAATTCCAATCTACAATTGCTTCATCAGAAATAGTAGTATCAATAAACTGAACATTAAAAGGAGTACAACCAATTGAGTTATCAGTCTTAAATCCTGTCAATATTTGAACTGTGCTTATTGATTGTTCAATTGAGTCTTTACAACCATTTACATCTGTAACTTTCAATTTCACAGTATAAAAACCATCTACACCAAATGTATGATGAATCATTGAGCCAGTTCCTATTGCAGTAATAACGCCTAATGAATTTATCTTAAACCACTCATAAACAGAACCATCTATTGACAAGCTATCAGTATTTGGATTTAACGCATCAAATTTTACAGACTCGTATGTACATGGGAAAGAGTCACTCATCGCAAAATGAGCTTCAACATCACGTAAGTAAATTGTTACTGAAGCATCATTATCGCAGCCGTCTGAATTATTAACAGTATCGTTATAAGCAGTAAAAGTTATTATAGGATTTGTACTTTGTAATGAAACATCATAGTTATGAACAATTGATTGAAACAAAGAACATGTATCTATAAAATTTAAAGTTGAATCTGTACCATCGCCAAAATCAAGCACATACCTTTGTCCATCAACTACATGAATATCAAAAGTATATTCAAAAGGATAATCACAATCCATAGATGCCTCAATCTCTACAATAGGTCCATAAACTAAAACTGAATCTTTTAAAGTATCAGAATCGCATCCATTATAAGTTACAACATAATTAATATAGAAAACCCCTGTCGTATCCTGATAAGTATGTGTAGCATTTTGTTGAGTAGAAGTTCCCTCTCCTTCTCCAAAACTCCAATACCATTCGTCTGCAATATCCAATGGAACAGTTAAATCATCAAATTTGACAACATCTTTTGCACAAGTTGTATCATTATCAATACTTATTATTGGATCTAATTTATAACCAAATTCAATTATTGTATCAGTAACATTTGTACATCCATCGGAGTTTTCAATAGATAAAGTAATAGTAAAATCTCCAGCAGTATTGTAGGTATATGTAGGGTTTTGTATGTTAGAAGTTCCTCCATCGCCAAAATCCCAGTTCCATGTTGTTACTTGTTGAACTGAATTTGATTCACCGGTAAAATTAACTGTTACCGGAACACAACCACGAGTTGTATCATAAGTTATTGTAACAGTAGGTTTTGCAATAATTATTGGTGTGCCATTAACTGTTCCTTTACATCCATGATTATTAGTAACTTGCAGAGATGGAATGAATGTTCCAAAATTAGTATAAGTTCCCGAAGGATTTTGGTCTATTGATGTAGTTCCATTGCCAAAATTCCATTGCCAAGCTACATTATTTCCTGCTGTATTATCAGTAAAATTAACTACAAAAGGTGTGTTACAGAATGTTGTTGCTGATTGCAACAAAGAAGCTGTAACAGATTCAACTAAAACATTTTTTTGTACAGTATCTTTACAATTTGCATTTTCCGTGGATATTAATGTTACAGTATATAATCCATTTGCAATAAATGTATGACTTGGACTTTGAAGAGTTGATAAGGCTGTTCCATCACCAAAATTCCACGAATATGTCGTTCCTCCAATTGAAGTATTAGTAAACGCATAGGATATTGATTTACACAATGTATCATTTACCATAGAAAAATCAGCAATCACATTTGATACATTAATAAAATTGTTCAAAATTGTATCTTTTGAGCAACCTTTTGAATCTGTAACTGTAAGATAAATATCGTAATTACCAATACTTGCATAAGTATGAGTTGGATTTAGTGCAATAGAATTAGTTCCATCGCCCAAATTCCATGCATAAGTTAATGGTGCTGCTCCAGATGATGTATTAGTAAAAGTTACAAATAACGGAGTATCACAAGAAAAGACTGGACTTGCTGAAATATTAATAATCGGAGGAGCAGAAACAGAAATATAATTTGACTTTTGTTCGCTATCAGTACATCCATTTTGGTCAGTAATATTTAGTGTTACAGTATAATTAATGTTATTATTATAAATATGAGTTGGGTTTTGATTATTGTCGATAGTTCCATCTCCAAAAACCCACGACCATTGATTTATAACACCGCTTCCTTGAGCAGAACTATCGGTAAATGACACATTTAACGGCTTACAACCCATTAATGGTGTTGCACTAAACAAAGCGATAGGATTTGAATATACAGTAATATAATTAGTTTTAACAACGGTATCCTTTGTCGAACTATTAGATGCTATTAATGTAACTGTATATGTTCCAGGATTAACATATAAAATAGAAGGAGTTTGAATATCTGCTGTATTACCATTGCCAAATGTCCAGAGCAAAGTTGTGTAATTCCCAGTTGATTGATTTGTGAAATTTACAGTTAATGGACTACATCCACTAGTAACATTTGAAGTAAATTCTGCATTAATTTGCGATTTAACTATTTCTGAAAATATCAATAATATAATGATTTTCAGAATAATAATTTTATAAGTCATTAAATGTTGATTAATTAATTTGTTGTAAATTTATAACATAAATATATTATTATTACATTTGTTTACCAAATTTTATTATGAATTATACACATAAGATAATTTTATTTAGTCTTTTTTCGATTTTTACGAGGAGTATTTCTGCTCAGGATATTCACTTTTCACAATTTCTAAATTCTCCTTTAACATTAAATCCTGCAAAAACCGGAGATTATCAGGGCAACTGGAGATTTATGAATAATTACCGTCGTCAATGGGGTTCATTTACAAAGCCTTCATCGCCTTTCAGAACCATTTCTGTTGGAATTGATAAGCCATTTGATGTCAAAAAAAGCTCAATAGGACTTGGATTAATTGTTATTAATGACCAGTCTTCTGATGCACAATTAACGGTAAATAAGTTTTATGGGTCAATTGCATATCATAAAAAAATAAAGAAAAATTATTTAAGAATAGGTTTACAAGGTGGTTATGTTATAAAAAATTATTCTTCCAGCAAACTAACTTTCCCTAATCAATTCGATAATACAAAAGGAAATTTTAATTCAGGAATCGCAAGTGGAGAAAATAGCTTATCAGAAGGAATCTCATATCCTGATATTAATGCCGGAGCAATCTGGAATTTGCAAAAGCCACGTTTTATGCCCGAAATAGGAATTTCGATGTTTCATATAAATCAACCATCTGAATCATTTGCCGGAAAAACCAACAAATTGCCTATGCGTCAAGTAATTCATGGAAGTGGAAAATATTTATTATCAAAAAGAATTTTTATTCAACCATCATTTCTAATTATGAATCATGCTAAGGCATC
>MENC01000102.1:6841-8102 GCA_001768155.1 Bacteroidetes bacterium GWA2_30_7 | reverse complement strand
TCTTGTAAAAGTATTTTTACCTGTATCAATTTAAATTTTAGTTATATGAGAAAATTTACTTTCGTTTTTAGTCTTGCATTTCTAATGTTACTAACTTTTGTAACTAATGCAGCCGATTTTTATTGGGTTAACGGAATGGGAAACTGGTCTGATTTCGCAACTCATTGGGCAACAACTTCTGGCGGCAGCACTTTCCATCCTAATGCACCAACACAGGCAGATAATGTATTTTTTGATGCAAATTCATTTTCTTTTCCCGATGGTCAGGCAGTTACAGTTGATGTTCCGGCAACCTGTAACAATATTGACTGGACAGGAGTAACAAATATTCCCGATTTTGCCGGCTTTAGCACTTTAGAAGTTTATAGCTCATTAACTTTTTCATCTGCTATGAAAGATACAATTAGTTATAACGGAACATTAAATTTTAAATCGTCATTCCCGGGCAATACCGTTAATTTTTCGACTGTTACCTTAACAGGCGGGCAATTACAATTTAATGGAATTGGCTCATGGTCAATTGAATCAGATATTGATATGGGTTTTGGACAAATAGGTATTATGAATGGAACAGTAAGTTTCAATAATCATAATTATAAATTCGGAATGTTTCAGTCGTGGCCCTCTGGTATTTCAAGAACCATTAATTTGGGAAGTTCTACAATCACATTACAAAATTTCTGGATGTGGATGCCCGAATCAATCACATTTATTGCGGGAACTTCTACTTTAAATATCAAAAACAACTTTTTCGATGGATTAGGATTTACATATTATGACGTTAACTTTCCGCTCGATTGGGCTAATAATGTAATAATTCGGGGAAGTAATACTTTTCATAATCTTGGTTTAGACTCTTCAAATGTTACAGGCTTAAGCTTAGAAGCAGGAAAAATACAAACATTAAATAATATTAGATTCGCAGCAAGTTGTTTAAACTATAAATCATTAATGTCTGATAATCCTGGTGAAGCTTCTACAATAAAGAAAATTTCAGGTGCTGTAAACGAAGACAACTTAATTATAAGAGATATTACAATTACAGGTGGAGCAACTTTTACTACCAATAACGGAATAAACCTTGGAAATGTTACAAATTGGACAATTAACTCCGGTACACCAGGTAATTATTACTGGGTTGGTGGTACTGGCAATTGGAGCGATTTAAACCATTGGTCAGATGTTTCAGGAGGCATTCCAAATAAAACTTGTGTTCCATCAGATGTATCTGATGTATTTTTTGATGCTAACTCTTTCACTT
>MENC01000102.1:4412-6834 GCA_001768155.1 Bacteroidetes bacterium GWA2_30_7 | reverse complement strand
AGGAGCAAAAATAAATATTTTTGGCTCATTAACCTTATCGGCAGCTATCACTTATGGCTCAGTTCAATTAGCATTTCGTTCCAACGATATGGGTAATACAATAACTACCGCAGGTATTTCATTACCCATAGATATTACTTTTGAAGGAAACGGTGGTTGGCTATTAAATGATGATTTAACAAATACAGGTTCAATTTATATGAATTCCGGCTCTTTTAATACTAATAATTTTGATATTTCTACAGGTGGTGTAAATTCTTATACTTCTTTAAGCAGAACATTAACTTTAGGTATAAGTATAATAACCAGCGGTTCATGGTATTTCTGGGATAATACTAACCTCACAGTTAATGCAGGAACAAGTGAGATTATTTTAACAGGTTCATATTTTAGCGGTGGAAGTAAAACATATTATAATCTAACTTTACAAAATACTACATCAATAACTTTTAACGGCTCAAACGCTTTTAATATTATCAATAATTCCGGAAATGGTGATTTAATATTTGAAGCAGCAACAACTACCACATTTACCGATTTATCAGGCTTAGGAAGTTGTGCCGATTTACTAAACATTAAATCAGCATCTATTGGACAAACAGCTACACTATCGCTTGCTTCCGGAACAATTACTGTTGATTATGCTAACCTGAAAGACATAGCTGCAATTGGTGGTGGAACGTTTAATGCAAATAATAGTATTGATGGAGGAAATGTAAGCGGTTGGAATTTTACATTTTTAAGCGGAACTGATTATTACTGGATTGGCGGAGCAGGAAATTGGAACGACTCTGCAAACTGGTCGCTAACAAGCGGTGGCATTGCTAATCCGGGAGGATGTATTCCTACTCAGGTTGATAATGTATTTTTTGACGCAAACTCAGGTCTTGCAGGTTTATCTGTTACAATTAATTCAAATGCTTATTGTAATAATATGGATTGGACCGGTGCAGGCTTAAATTCAAGACTTACCGGAACAAATTCGTATTTTTTAAATATTTATGGTTCATTTAATTTTAATGCAACTTCAATTTATTCATTTAATGGCAATGTATTATTTAAATCCGATAATGCAGGAAACAATATTGATACAAAAGCTAAAACTATTTATGGAAATGTCTATTTTGATGGAAATGGTGACTGGACATTACAAAACTCATTTACTACCTGGGTTGCAAATAATAAAAGTATATATTTCTCTAAAGGAACATTGTCAACAAATAACTTTGCAGTTACTACAAATTATTTTTCATCATATACAACAGAAACCAGAGTATTAAATATGGGAAGTTCTGTTATTACAGTAAATACCTGGTATATTTACGATGGTACTAACTTTTCTACTAATCCCGGCACTTCTACAATTAATTCAACAGCTAACTATTTTTATGGCGGAGATGCTGATTATTATAATGTAAATCTAACCTCCAGTGCAAATGTTTATATTTATAATTCAAATACTTTTAATATTTTAAATATACCTCTTTGTACTAATCTTTATTTTGAAGCAGCTAAAACTAATACTTTTACAACTTTAACAATCCCTGCCGGAACATCTTGTACCGATTATTTTAATCTAAGTTCATCAACACCCGGCACAGCAACAAATTTAAGCATGGCTGCCGGAACTTTTAATGGCGATTGGCTTACAATTACCGATGTTACAGCCGGTGGTGGAGGCACTTTTAATGCTACCAACAGTATTGGAATTGGTAACGTTACCGGTTGGAATATTTCGGGAATAGCAGGAGTTAATCTTTACTGGATTGGCAATAGTGGTTCGTGGAACGACCCATTACACTGGTCATTAACATCAGGTGGTGCTTCTTATGGATGTATTCCAACATCAAACGACAGTGTTTTTTTCGACGCAAATTCATTTAGTCTTGGTTCACAGGCGGTTGATATTAATGTTGAAGCATATTGCAAAAACATGGATTGGACAGGCGCTTTAAATTCACCCGATTTAACAGGATGGAATCCATTAAACATAAATGGTTCTTTATCTTTAATTGCCACAATGAGCTATAATCATTTCGGAATAATTAAATTTTCATCAACTGTGGCAGGAAATATAATTAAATCTGCCGGAAAAATAATTAGTGGAATTGAACTTAATGGTTCTGGTGAATATAGTTTGTTAGGAGATATTAATTTAAACTGGAGTGGAATTAATTTTAAAAATGGAACATTTAACACAGCTAATTATAATATTAATATGTCTGGAGATTTTACCTCTTCGTCTTCAAGTATTCGTACAATAAACCTTGGAAGTTCAGAAATAAACTTATTTAACTGGAATATAACTGATACTACAAATATGACTTTAAATTCCGGTACGTCAACTATTTCGTTAAGTAATAACTCATGGACATTCGATGGTGGTGGATTCACTTACAATAATGTTGAAATTAGTTCACCA
>MENC01000102.1:0-4390 GCA_001768155.1 Bacteroidetes bacterium GWA2_30_7 | reverse complement strand
GCAGTTCAAATACTTTTAATAATCTTACAATTAATTCTGGTTCAGAAATATTGTTTGAATCAGGCTCTACTCAAACTACCAATAATTTAATCGCAACCGGAAATATTGGTTATGAAATTGTTTTAAAAACAGATAATAGCGGCGTTACTGCTTCAATAAATCAAACCTCTCAGGAATTTTGCGGCGATTATTTACAAATTCAGGATATTTCAGCATCAGGAACAACTTTTTATGCAGGAGCAAATAGTACAGATTTAGGCAATAATTCTGGCTGGACATGGTCAGGTGTTACTGCAATAAATCAATATCCAGCCGGAATGTGCGAAGATACTTTTGGAAGTGGAACAGTTGCCGGAATTAATTTAACATTACTCGAATCTACTATTGATGGAGGTAGCGGATATACACATTCATGGTTCAGAGATTATGCTCTTACAATTCCTGTTTTATTGCCTGCAAATGTAACTGTTAGCAATGCAGAAGCATTTTACGATAATGTTGATAATGGAACATGTTCAGCTATTGCCGAAGTTATTTATACCGTTTATTCGTGGCCTGTTTTATCATCAGTTTTTACAAATGTAGTTTGTAACGGACAAAATAACGGTGCAATTAATTTATCAGTAACAAGCGATAATTCTCCATTTACATATATTTGGAGCAATACCGCAACTACTCAGGATATATCTTCATTATCACCAAATGTTTATACAGTAACTGTTACAGATTTGTATGGTTGCGATAATACACACTCAGCTACCGTTACCGAACCTGCCGTTTTAAATATTACTGTTGATTCTGTTAATAATGTAACTTGTGGCGGAACAAACGATGGAGCAGTTTATTGTTCAACTTCCGGTGGTGTTGCTCCCTATTCTTATACATGGACAAATACACTGCAAACAACCGAAGATATTACAGGCTTAAATGGTAATACTTATGCAGTTACTGTTTCTGACAGTAATGGATGTAATATTACAGGCATAGCTACCGTAACTGAACCTGTTACAGTTACAATCACTATTGATTCTATATGGAATGTTTCATGTGGTGGAGCTAATAATGGAGCTGTGTTTACTACAACAACAGGAGGCAGTATTCCCTATACTTTTATTTGGAGTAACGGACAAACTACCGAAGATATATCTGCACTTAATGGAAATAATTATTATGTAACTGTTACTGATGCTATTGGATGTGCCGATAATGATAGCAGTACAGTATTTGAATCTGTTGGACTTTCATCAGGCATCATATCAACCGATATTTCCTGTTTTGGAATAAATGATGGTACTATTGATTTAACTGTAAGTGGAGGCGCATTTCCATATTCATATTTATGGAATACAGGTCAATTAACAGAAGATTTGAATAATTTATCTGCGGGAAATTATATTGTAACAGTTACTGATGCTGTAGGTTGTACAATATCTGATAGTACAAGCCTTTCAGAACCACCTCAGATATTATCTTCTGTTATTGCTACAAATGAAACTTGTAGCGGAAATAGCGATGGTGCTGCCAACCTTACTGTTTCAGGCGGAATTTCTCCATTTTCTTATTTATGGAGTACAGCTGAAACAACTGAAGATATTATAAATTTGACCGCAGGATTATATAAAGTTACTATAACAGACATTCCTAATGGTTGTTCTATCACTGATAGTATAATTATTACTACATCTTCTGCTTTAATTACTAATATAACAGGAATTGATGCTACCTGCAATGGAATGAGCAATGGTTCAGCAGATTTAACAGTTAATGGAGGAATACCACCCTATACTTTTTTATGGAGCAATGGAGAAACAACTGAAGATATTATAAATTTATCTAACTCAGAGTATTTTGTTACAATTACCGATAACAATTCTTGCTGGACTGTTGATAGTATTACAATTAATGGAGCTTCTGCTATTACTTCAGTAATAACAGTTAACAATGCTACTTGTTACGAATCATGCGATGGAGATGCAACTATTAATCCTGCCGGAGGAACTCCTCCTTATACTTATCAATGGTCATCCGGAGGAACCTCTAATTCTGAAATAAATCTGTGTGCCGGTGAATATTATGTTACTGTTACCGACAATATAGGATGCCTTCTTACAGATACTGCAACTATTGGTTCTTTACCTCAATTAGTTTCAAATTTTTCTTATTCTGATATTAGTTGTAATGGTTTATGCGATGGTTCTGCAACTGAAAATCCGTCAGGAGTAAGTCCATTTACATATTTATGGGATATTTTGGTGCCAGGTTCACAAACATTTACCGACAATATATCTTTTAATATTCCTGACGATAATACTTTTTATAACAGAAATTTGAATGTTAGCGGATTAGGAAATCTTGATGGTATTTTGTACAGTCTCGATCAGGTATGTATTGACATTACTCATTCCCGCGATCAGCATTTAGACATTAATCTTATTTCTCCTGATGGGACTATACTTATTTTATCAGATGATAATGGTGGTAATAGTAATAATTATACCAACACATGTTTTTCTATGACAGGGATAAATGGACCTATTACCACAGGAACTGCACCTTTTACAGGAACATTTATTCCGGAAGGAGATTTCATTACAATTAATAACGGTCAGTCGGGTAATGGAATATGGATATTAGCAATCAGAGATGATACAAGCCCTTTTGCAGGCACATTAAATAATTGGTCTTTAACTTTTACAACACAAACCGGCGATACATCTCAAACAGTTTCTAATTTATGTCAGGGAACTTATCATATTACAGTTACCGATGCCAATGGTTGCACTTCTGCCGACAGTGTTTCTATAATAGAACCAGGATTGATTATACCTGTAATAACTTCATCAAATATAACTTGTAATGGGTTAACAAATGGAACAATAGATTTAACTGTTTCTGGTGGTACAACTCCTTATACTTATTTATGGTCAAATGCAGCTACTACTCAAGATTTAGCAGCACTTTCGGCTGGAACTTATGATGTTACCGTAACCGATGTAAATAGCTGTACTGCAACTTCATCTGCAACAATTACCGAGCCTTTGGCAATTTCATTATCCAATGTTATAACAAATGTATCATGCAACGGAGGAAGTAATGGAGCATTCGATTTAACTATTTCGGGCGGAACCTCTCCTTACACTTATTTATGGTCAAATGGTGCTGCAACCGAAGATATTTCGGGTTTAACTGCCGGATTTTATAGCTCTACTATTACCGATGCAAATGGATGTATAGTTGACTCAACATATAATATCACTGAACCAACAGTAATTACAGCTTCAACTTTAATTACTCCTGAAAATGCAGGAAATGACGGAGCTATTGATATAACAGTTAGCGGTGGTACAGCACCATACACATTTTTATGGTCAAATAGTTCAACTACAGAAGATATTTCAGGATTAGCCGCCGGAATTTACAACATAACTATAACTGATAATAATAGTTGTGTATTGATTAAATCAAATATTGTTGTTAATAATATTGCCTGTACATTAACTGCAACTATTTCGGGAACAAATCTTTTATGTAATGGAGATAACACCGGAACAGCCCTTGTTGCAGCAATTGGCGGAACTTCTCCATTCACTTATAACTGGTCAAATTCTGCAACTACAGATGCAATTATAGGAATTGGAGCAGGAGTTTATACAGCATCAGTAACCGACAATGCAAGTTGTTTGGCAATTGAATCTATAACAATTACGGAACCTGTAATATTTGATTCAGATACTAACTTTACAGATATTAGCTGCAATGGTGCAAACGATGGAACAATTGACTTAACATTAACAGGCGGTACATCACCATTTACTTATTCATGGTCAACAGGTGCTATAACAGAAGATGTAAGTGGATTAAATGCAGGTATGCACAATGTTACTGCAACCGATGCAAATGGTTGTGAAACTACAAATTCTGCAACTATTGCTGAACCTTTAGCTATTTCATTAACATTATCTGCAACAAATATTTCATGCTTCGGATTAAACGATGGTTCAATTGATGCTATTGTTAATGATGGAATTGCTCCTTATACTTTTGCATGGTCGAACCTTGCTTCAACTGAGGATTTAAGCGGAATATCTGCAAATACATATTCACTTACTGTAACCGACCAGAATATCTGTTCAGTTTCTGAAACAACTTTAGTTAACGAACCTGCACAAATTCTTAACAATGTTACAGTTGAAATTTGTGATGGCGACAGTGTATTATTAGAAGGTAGTTACCAATATTCAAGCGGTACATTTACCGATATTCTTGTTGCTGCAAATGGTTGCGACAGCACTGTAACAACAGATTTAATCGTTAATCCTACTTATACAAATACTGAGAATGCTGAAATATGCGATGGTAATGATTATAATTTACCAGACGGAACAATTGT
>MENC01000101.1:10784-12888 GCA_001768155.1 Bacteroidetes bacterium GWA2_30_7 | reverse complement strand
GTTCTTCCTTTAATTTACGTATCTTTGTAAAGGTTTTCATTTTTTTATAAAAACGGCACAAATTTATAAATTTAAATTATCCTACATAATTTTTCATAAAATAGTTAGTTTTTCAGACCAGCATTGTCTTTCATCTGTTTTAAAATGATTTTTCAATAAATTAAGATATAATGATAAAAAAGTAAAAATAATTTTTATTTCTCATAATATCACACACTTAACAACTTTTATCTAATTATAGTTTCATATTTATAGATTTTTTTTTATTATATTTGTAAAAATTTTTAATCAACTTCACATACATGGAAAAAACAAAAGTTTTATTCGTCTCTCAAGAAATTGCTCCCTACCTTCCAGAAAGTCAAATGTCGAAAATCGGACGATTCCTTCCACAAGGTATTCAAGAAAAAGGCAGTGAAATACGAACTTTCATGCCACGATACGGTTGCATAAATGAAAGAAGAAACCAGCTTCATGAAGTTATCAGGCTATCAGGAATGAATCTGATTATAAACGACATGGATCACCCATTGATTATTAAAGTTGCATCAATTCAATCAGCCAGAATGCAAGTGTATTTTATTGATAACGAAGATTTATTTCATCGAAAGCATATTTTATGCGATAGCAATGAAGTTTTTTTCAAAGATAATGATGAAAGAGCTATCTTTTTTGCAAGAGGTGTTTTAGAAACTGTTAAAAAACTTCGTTGGGCTCCAGATATCGTACATTGTCATGGTTGGATTACAAGTATGGTTCCGATGTATATTAAACGTGCTTTCAAAGAAGACCCATTGTTTTCTAATTCAAGAGTAATTTATTCATTATATGATGATTACTTTGATACAGTTTTTGATAAAAAATTTAAAGACAAAGTTCATGTTGACGGAGTTTCATCAGAAGATGTTGAGGAAATAAAAAAAGTAGTTGACTATAATACTACAACCAAATTAGCTATTCAGTTTTCTGACGGTATTATTATGGCTTCAAATAACATAAGTCCCAATATTAGAAAGCATTTGAATACATTAGACAAGCCAATTTTGGAATATCAGGACGATGAAAATTATGTTGATTCATATTCTGATTTCTACGATAAAATACTTACAGGAACTTGTGTCGAAACCGTATAATTTTTTCGTTTCATTTTCGTTTCATACATTTACAACGAAAATTAATGGTTTCATATAATGTCTGATTTATCTTTTTCAATTCTTAATAGAATTAGCTGTATTGCTAAAAATAAAGTTGAATTTTTAAAATTCAACTTTTTCTTGTTTTTTAAAATTGCCTTTCTATCATATTTTATTTCTATTTTTTTAATATCGTGCAAGAAAGAAACCGATTTAGGATTAACAACTCAACCACTAGGAGATAAAATTAATACGATTTTTACTGATACTCTTCAAATTGAAGCTTATACAATTAAAGACGATTCAGCTAGTTCGTTAGGCTCAAAAAATGAAAATTATGGCTTACTTGGAAACTACATTGACCCTGAATTTGGAAAAAGTTCTGCCTCGTTTTTAGCACAAGTATTACCAAAAACTACAAGTATAAAATTTGATTCTCTTGCAGAAATAGTTTCATTAAAATTATATCTCGACTATACTGGAAATTATGGCGATTCTACAAAATTGCAATTTATTAAAGTTTTTAAATTATCAAAATCAATAAATAAAGATTCAGCATATTATTCAGTTAATAAAGCGTCAAGTTATTACAATGAAGATGATGTAATTGGAATAAAAGTTATAAATCCAAGTCAGTTATATTCTGATAAACTCGAAATTGATTTATCGCCATCTCTCGGAACCGAAATTCTAAATCTTGATTCAATAACTTCAAATACACAACTTTTATCAATACTACAAGGCATTTGTATAACAACCGATACTAGTGTTGTTGGTGGTTGTATTATGTATTTCAATCTTTATTCAGGAAATTCTAAAATGGTTTTGGCATATAAGAAAACTCCTACAAGTACTAACGATACCTGCGAATTTATAATTAACCAAAACAGTGCAAGATTTAACTTATTTACTCACGATTTCACAAATACACATTTTTACAATCAATTAAATTCAACTAATCCTATTCAGGA
>MENC01000101.1:7297-10778 GCA_001768155.1 Bacteroidetes bacterium GWA2_30_7 | reverse complement strand
ATATTACATTCAGCCAATGGCTGGCGTTAGAGGTTTTATTAAAATGCCTACTGCCGATAAATTATCGTTGAAAAAAAATGCAGCAATTATAAAAGCTACACTTATAGTTCCAATCGAAAAAAACGACCTTACAAGTTCAACATATCCTGTACCTACCAAGCTTATGTTATTTGCCCGACAAGCAGATAATGATTATAATAATCTTGCAGATTCTAAATTAGTTGAAGTTTTTGACGGAAACCATTATCCCTCAGAAAGTGTCTATAAGTTTAATATTACAATTCAAATGCAAAATATAATTGATGGCAATATTCCAAATTTAGGATATTTTTTAGTTTCTGATAATCTTGGAAGTAGCAACAGAGTTGTGTTAAATAGTGCAATTCATTCAAATAGATTAAAATTACAAATTTCGTATATTAAATTTTAATTATATGTGTGGAATAGTTGGTTATATCGGTAATAAAGATGCTTATCCAATAATAATTAATGGGTTAAAGCGATTAGAATATCGTGGATACGATTCTGCTGGAATTGCTTTATTAAGCAACCATTCAAACGTTTATAAGAAAAAAGGGAAGGTTAGCGACCTCGAAAAATTTCTTGAAGATAAAGATATTTCAGGAAACATCGGAATTGGACATACCAGATGGGCTACTCATGGCGAACCAAACGATATTAATGCTCACCCACATTCATCGATGAATGGACTATTTACAATTATTCATAACGGTATAATTGAAAATTACTCACGACTCAAAAAAAGACTCGAAGACAGAGGATATACTTTTATTAGCCAAACAGATACTGAGGTTTTAGTAAACTTAATTGAATATATCTATATAAAAGGTAGTGTGTCTGCCGAAATAGCTGTTCGATTAGCACTTACAAAAGTTATCGGTGCATTTGGAGTTGTAATTATGTGCAAAGACGAACCCGATAAACTTATAGCTGCCCGAAAAGGAAGTCCGCTTGTAATTGGAATTGGCGATGGCGAATATTTATTAGCATCAGATGCAACTCCAATAATTGAACATACAAAAAGCGTTATTTACATGAACGATAACGATATTGCTGTAATTCAAAAAAACTCATTAAGTCTTAAAACATTATCAAACGAACAATTAATTCCAAAAATTCAGCAGCTTGACCTAGAAATTGATGAAATAGAAAAAGGTGGTTATGAGCATTATATGCTGAAAGAAATTTTTGAACAACCACGTTCAATACTTGATACTTTTAGAGGTAGAGTTTCGCTCGAACGTAAAGAAATTACACTTGGTGGGCTTTATGAGGTTTTACCTAGAATTATCGAAGCTAAAAGAATAATTATTGTTGGTTGCGGAACATCGTGGCATGCCGGTTTGGTCGGCGAATACCTTATAGAGGAATTTGCTCGTATTCCTGTTGAAGTCGAATATGCTTCTGAATTTAGATACCGTAATCCAATAATCTATAAAGATGATGTTGTAATTGCAATAAGCCAAAGCGGTGAAACAGCCGATACACTTGCCGCAATTCAAATGGCTAAAGAATGTGGAGCAATGGTTATTGGAATTTGCAATGTTGTAGGTTCTAGTATTCCTCGAGCAACTCATGCAGGTGTTTATACACATGCCGGACCAGAAATTGGCGTTGCATCGACTAAAGCTTTTACAGCTCAAGTAACTGTTTTAACAATGATTGCTATATTAATTGGGAAAAAAAGAGGCTTAATTCAAGACGAACACTACAATTTATTAATTGAAGATTTAATTAATATTCCGTGCAAAATAGAAAGTATTTTAAAACACAGCGATTTAATTGAAAGTATTTCAGCATTATATAAAAATTCAAACAATTTTCTTTATTTAGGTCGAGGATTTTTCTTTCCGGTTGCTCTCGAAGGAGCTTTAAAACTAAAAGAAATATCATACATTCATGCCGAAGGTTATCCGGCTGCAGAAATGAAACATGGACCAATTGCATTGATTGACGAAAAAATGCCTATAGTTGTTATAGCTACTCAAGATAAAACTTACGAAAAAATAGTCAGCAATATTCAGGAAGTTAAAGCACGTAAGGGAATTGTTATTGCTATTGTTACCGAAGGAGATACAACAATTCGCCAAATGGCCGACCATGTTATCGAAGTTCCGAATTGTAACGAAGCTTTTGCACCATTATTAACTGTAATCCCATTACAATTATTATCATATTATATTGCTGTTTTAAGAGGTTGCAATGTTGACCAGCCAAGGAATTTGGCAAAGTCTGTTACTGTAGAGTAAAATAAGTGCAATTGTATTATTTAAAACAAATATTAAAATCTTACGTATAAACAACGTCTTAATTAAAAATTAAAATATGAAAATAAATTTACTCATTTTATCATTTTTAGCCTTGTTGTTAAATGTGCAAACAGCAAATTCTCAACAACTTATTAACCCCGATTTTGAAACATGGACAAATGACTTTCTTGTGCCATCTGCAATGAATCCTAACAGTGGAAATAATACTTATGGCTGGTGGGATTATAATTATTTTAATAGTGCAATTGTTGGAAGCAGCCCAATTTCTGTAACCAGAAGTACAAATCCGGTACAATCAGGCAATTATGCGGTTCGTTTAGAGACGGTAGTTTATACTCAAACTTCGTGGAATATTTATAAAACATGGGGCTATCCATTTATTTTTCACGAATATAACGATACATTAGGAATTTTATTTAATGGAAAAGTAAATGTAAACAACCAAACATTTTATCCAGGAATTGCTTGTACTCAAAAACTTACACAGTTCAAATTCTATTATCAATATCAGCCAAGTGGAAACGATACAGCAGAATGTCGTGTTGCATTAATAAGCGATGGCACTCCTGTTGCAGGAGGGACTTTTAAAACAAGTGCAGCAACCTCTGGCTGGCAACAAGCTGTAATTGATTTTACTTATGTAAATGGCTTAACACCTGATACATTACTAATTTTATTTAGTTCTTCAAGTCTTGATTACAAGCCAAAAGCAGGAAGCGTTTTATGGATAGATAATGCAAGTTATGGCTATCCAACAGGTATTGAACAAAAATTTGATAAAGAGAATGGATTGTCTATTTCTCCTAATCCTTCAAACGGAATTTTTACTGTACAATTTCAAACCAAAAGCTCTAATAAACAAACAATTGAAGTTTATAATTTACTTGGAGATAAAATTTATTCAACTATTAGTAACAAAGTTGATATTTCACATTCTCCAAAAGGAGTATATTTTGTAAAACTTAGCGACGGAGAAAAAAACTTTACTAAAAAAATAGTTGTTCAGTAAAATTATTACAAGAAATAATAATTAATATTAAGCTAACAACTCCGATTAACCGACAGTTTTAAATTCAACCAACATGAAAAACATTTTCACATTTTTGCTTCTTGCAATTTTGTCAACTACATTTTACGGACAAAAGCAAGGAAACATTTGGTATTTCGGAGACCATGCAGGACTTAATTTT
>MENC01000101.1:7035-7291 GCA_001768155.1 Bacteroidetes bacterium GWA2_30_7 | reverse complement strand
CGGAATGAAAATTTGGAACAAGCTGCAACAAGTTATGCCAAATGGAAATAACTTAATGGGACATTCTTCTTCAACTGAATCGAGTATTATTGTACCTCAACCAAACAGTCAACAATATTTTTATGTTTTTACAACGGATGCCTATGAAAATAATTTTCAAAATGGAATAAGATACTCAATCGTAGATATGTGCCTTGACAATAACAATGGTGATGTTATTTCCAATTCAAAAAATATTTTATTGGCAGACACAGTT
>MENC01000101.1:555-6939 GCA_001768155.1 Bacteroidetes bacterium GWA2_30_7 | reverse complement strand
ACAAGTTCCGGAGTTATTGACGCAGTCATTTCGCATACAGGCACAATAGATCCACAAGGGTGGGGTGGACAAATGATTGCTTCACCTAATGGGCAAAAAATTGCATACGCAATTCCAAATGCTCAAAGTTTTGGAAAAACATTATTACTTGACTTTAATGCGACAACAGGTATTGTTTCAAATGAACAAACTCTTTCAACTGGCGGAAGAGAGTGGGGCGTTTCATTTTCACCTGACAACTCAAAACTTTATTTTTCTACCGCAGGCTTTGGACAAGTATTTCAATATAATATTTACGCAGGGAATTTAGCAGCAATAATTGCATCCAAAACATTTATCATTTCAAATAGTCCTGATTCATGGAGGCATCATCAACTTGGTCCTGACGGGAAAATTTACATTTCAAGAACACAAAAAAAATATTTATCCGTGATTGAGTTTCCAGACAGTTTGTTTCCGGCTTGTAATTATATTGATTCAGCAATTTATCTCGGAGAACAAAACACATCATTTGGATTGCCAAATTTTATTACAGGATTTGTCTACTCAAATACAACTGTTCAATGTAATACAGGATTTCAACAACTTGACAATTCATTAGAGACAATAAAAGTTTATCCAAATCCAACTACACAATTTATAAATATTGAATTACTTGAGCAAGAATCAATCAACTTAATTATTACTGATGTCACAGGAAGAAAAGTTTACGATGAAAAAAATGTGAACAGAATAATTCAAATTGATTTCAGTAATTTCTTTAACGGAATCTATTTTATTCAAGCGATAACTGCTGAACTTTTTTTGACATTCAAACTAATCAAACATTAGAACATCCCGAACAAGCAATGTCTAATAATAATTCTTCAAAAAATCCGTAAATAACCTTACACAAACCCCCGTTCCGCCTTTTACACGGTAACTATCGTCTGCTTTTAGAAAAGCAGGTGCTGCAATATCTAAATGTAACCAGGGATATGATGTAAAATGTTCAAGAAATTTTCCTGCGGTGATAGCTCCGGCATATTTTCCGCCAATATTTTTAAGGTCGGCAATATCTGATTTAATATCTTCGGAATATTCGCTCCAGAAAGGAAATTCTGCTATTCGTTCAAAAACATTATTTCCGCTTTTTTTCAATTTATCGTAATATTTTCGATTTGCATTTCCCATTGTTACAATTCCATGATGTCCGATTGCTGCTGCTGCCGAACCTGTAAGGGTTGCAATATCAAAAACCAATTCCGGTTCATATTTTTTTGCATAAGAAAGTGCATCTGCAAGAATTAATCTGCCTTCGGCATCGGCATTTAAAACTTCTACGGTTGTTCCATCGTAAATTTTAATAATATCGCCGGGCGTAACTGCATTTCCATCGGGACGATTTTCGGTTGCAGGAATTAATCCTATGCAATAAACTGGAATTTTTAATTTCGATATATTATAAAATGTTCCTATTACGGCCGCTGCTCCGCTCATATCGCATTTCATATAATCCATGCTGTCGGGAGTGGGTTTAAGGCTTAAACCGCCTGTATCGAATACAACGCCTTTTCCGACCAGAATTATGGGTTTTTTGTTTACAGCTTTTTCAGGTTTCCATTCTAAAATTGTGAAAGTTGGAGGTTCAATTGAACCCATATTTACGGCTAAAATACCTCCCATTCGGAGTGCTTCTATTTTTTTCTTATTAAATACCTCGACTTTAAATCCACATTCTTTTCCGAGTTTTTTTGCTTCTTCTGCTAATTGAACTGCAGTGAGGTAGGAGAGAGGCTCATTTACCAAATCACGGGTTATAAATACCGATTCGCAAATTGTTTTTAATTCATTTATCTTAACCGATAATGATTTGCTTCCGATTAATTCAATTTTGGTTAAATTATATTCTTCCTTTTTGGTTAAATACTTATCGAATTTATAGCTGCTCAAAATAATACCTTCTGAAACAGCTAATAAGAAATCTTCGCTTTCAGTTTTGTTTTCAATAGTTATTTTTTCTATTTTATTTTTCGATAACGCTTTATAAAACTTATTTCCGAGTTTCCTGTATTTTTCGATTAATTCGAAATCGTGCTTTTCGTTTTTATTAAATAGTATAAAAATCTTTCTTGAATACTGATTTATTTCAATTACAGTCTGCTTTTTATCAATTTCGGATTTAATGTAGTCTTTTTCTAATTTACTCAAATTTAATCCGTTAACCAAGTTTTTAGTATTGATAATAAAGGCAGAATCGCCTTTGTTTTCTGATTTGCTTTTGAGGGTTATTTGTGTTTTCATATTTTATATTTTTTTGACAAAATTTAAAGGTTTAAACATATTAATCCTGTCTAAATTCATTTTTCAAAAATATAAAATTATTCATCATTATAAAAATCACAATATATGTGGAGTGTATTCCCAAAATATTATAATATTTGCGGATTTGATTCCTCAAAAACTATAATTTTTAAGGATTATGTTCCTTAAATATTATACTTTTGTAAAAAAAATAAATATGATTCAACGAAATATTGAAACTCAAATTAATGAGCATTTGTTTAAAGGCAAGGCAATTATATTGTTAGGACCAAGGCAAACAGGGAAAACCACACTCATAAAAAAAATTTTAAATAATGTCGGTTCGCAAACTTTATATTTTAACGGCGATGACCCTATTGTTACACAAATACTTAACAGACCAAATACTCAACAGTTAAAACAAATTATTGGTAAAAATACCATCGTTTTTATTGATGAGGCTCAACGGATAAATGAAATAGGAATTACAGCAAAAATAATTATAGATGAATTTCCCGATGTTCAATTAATTTTGAGTGGTTCTTCGGCATTTGAATTATCTCAGAAAACAAATGAGCCTTTAACCGGACGAAAATGGACTTACCATCTTTCGCCAATTTCTTGGGAAGAGTGGCAAAATAATGTTGGTTATCTTAAAGCAGAACAAGATTTGGAAAATCGTTTGGTTTTTGGATTTTATCCTGATGTTTTAATTAATGAAACAGAACCCGTTAGAATCCTTAAAGAGCTGACGGAAAGCTATTTATATAAAGATGTGTTAATGTACGGAAATTTAAAAAAACCTGAAGAAATTCAAAAATTATTACAGGCAATTGCTTATCAGGTTGGAAGTGAGGTTTCGATGCGTGAACTTGGCGAAATTGTTGGTAGCGACCCAAAAACAATTGAACGTTATATTACTGTACTTGAAAGAGCTTTTGTAATTTTCAGATTATTCCCGTTTAGCCTGAATTTACGAAACGAAATAAAAACAAATCGTAAAATTTATTTTTATGATAATGGCATTCGTAATGCTGTAATTAACCAATTGCAACCTTTAGCTGCAAGGCAGGATATTGGTATTTTATGGGAAAACTTTCTTATAAGTGAACGAAATAAATTATTGAATTATAACAGCATAAATGCAAATCGCTATTTTTGGAGAACAGTTCAGCAGCAGGAAATAGATTATGTAGAAGAAATTGATGGAAAATTGTTTGCTTATGAATTTAAGTGGAATGAAAAACGAAAAGTAAAATTTTCAAAAACTTTTACTGAAACATATTCATCACAAAATATTATTGTAAATAGAGGTAATTTCAGAGATTTTGTTATTCATCAATGAAATTAAAATACCATTCTTGGTTCTTGAAATTTTGAACTTGGAATTTGGGACTTGAACCTTTGAGCTTTGGACTTAAATCTTCCCAATCCTCCTAAGTTCCCAAAAGCATTTTGCTGTTGCATTTATATCAACTGATGCATTGTGGGCTTCGTCAAAATGGGTATTAAATAATTTGTAATGCAGTTCTGATAGTTTGGGCCATTTATATCCGTAAGGTCCGTGTAGTTTACAAAAATTGGTGGTGCTGTGCATTGTGCATATTTTGGTTTTTGAGGGAATTAAATTTTCCATTTCGGCTCTCAGAAATTCGGCACCAACTATTTTTTCATCAAAGCTCATGTTGTGTGCAACAAGCGTTTCGGCTTCGTTAATCAGTTCATGAAAATGCAGTAATACTTTTGATAGGATTTCTCCTTCTTCCAATGCTCTTTCGGTTGAAATTCCGTGAATTCGTGAAGCATCTTTTGGAATTGTAAATCCTTCGGGTTTGATTATGTAATCGCCTCCTGAGATTTTGTTTCCGTTTTTATCGTAATATAAATATGCTAACTGAACGAGTCGGGGCCAGTTGTTTAAGTCGGAAACTGGGGCTTTATAGTTTTTTGGTAATCCGGTGGTTTCAGTGTCGAAAAATAGATACATAATTTTGCTTTGTTTAAGTTTATTGATAACTATTATTATTTCGAGATAAAATTAATTAATTAATCTTAAATCCCAAAACCAAAATATCATCATTTTGATGATGTCCGGCTTTATATTCATTCATTGTGCTGTCGAGTATTTCTCGTTGTTCGTTTAATGGTAAAGGTCCTATTTTTTTTAATAATTCACGAAAAGGTTTTGATTTAAATTTAACATATTTTTCTCCACCAAACTGGTCTTGATATCCGTCTGATGATAAATATATAATATCTCCTTTACAAAGCACTCCTTTACACAGTTGACCAGCATTATTTTTAAATAACGTTTCTTTTGGATAAATTCCGATTGGCATTTTGTCGGGACTTAGAACGGTTAATTCGTTGTTACTAAAAATATATCCAGGACTATTTGCTCCTGAATATTGATAAGTTTGATTATCGTTATTGATTATTATCAAAAAAATATCCATGCCGTCTTGATTTTCACCAATTTTACCGGATTGCTTTAAAATAGATTTTACTTCTTCTCTTAAATTATCAAGAATTTCAGAAGCACTCAAATCGGGATATAGAAAAATAATTTTATTTAATAACGAAATTCCTAAAACACTCATAAAAGCTCCCGATACTCCATGTCCTGTGCAATCTGCTACTGCAATTAATGTTCGATTATTTTTGTGACTAAGCCAATAAAAATCGCCGCTTACAATATCCATCGGACGGTTAAGTACAAAATATTCTTTTAAATATAATTTTAATTCATCATCGTTTGGCAAAATTGCTTGTTGAATACGTCTGGCATACTGAATACTATATGTTATGTTTTTATTTTGTTCTTCGATTTTATCGCGTTGAACAATTACAAAATCTCGTTGTGCTGAAATTTCTTCTTTTTGTTTTGATATTGTTTTGGTTCTATTAATAACTTCTATTTCAAGCTTTTGTTTATCTTTTAACAATTTTGCCGTTCTTAATTTTATATAATAATAAATTGATAACAGTATTAATAAAATACAAAATGAAATAAACCACCATGTTTTATAAAAAGGGGGATTAATTGAAAATCTAAATGTTGCATCATCACTGGTTATCCAAATTCCTGGTTTTGAAGATACTTCAACCATAAAAACATAATTTCCAGGAGGTAGATTTGAATAAGTTGCTGTGCGTGAACTTGTAGGAAAACACCAATCTAAGTCGAAGTTTTCGAGTTTATAGCGATATAAAAGATTTTCGCTTGATTGAAACCAAAATCCTGTATATTCAAAGGTCAAATGATTTTGGTCGTAACTAAATACATTATTTTTAATATTATGAGGATTTAAAAAAAGTAAAATTTTATTTACACTAATTTTTGGTTTAATAGTTTGCTGATTTGAAACAAGCGAATTAAATTTAATTATACCGTTATTGCTCGAAATCCAGATATTACCATCTGAATCGGAAGATATTCCGTTCAGGTTTGGTTCTTTAAATGCAACTCCGCTTTCGTCGCCGTAGGTTTCAAAACTTTGTTCTCTGGAATGATACAATTGAACTCCATCGTTGCTTGTAACAATAATATTTCCAAAATTATCGGAGAGCATGCTTCTTACGTTAACAGATTTTAATCCATTTGATTCGTTTAGAAATTGAAATTTTAGGTCTTTGTATTTCAATAATCCTTTTTCGGAGGTTAAGAACCACATTGCACCGCTAAAATCTTCTGTTATCGAATATATTGAATTGATTTCTAAACTATCGGGCAAAAATTTACTATATATTTTTTCATTCTGTAATAACGAAACTCCTTTTCCATCAAGGGCAAACCATGTATTATTATGTGAATCAATATATATTGAATATAAGTAATTGCATCCTAAACCATTAGAAGTATTGTAAGTTATAAATTTTGAATTATCTATTGTAAATAGCGAAGCGCCGCCGCCGGCTGTTGCAAGCCACACTTTGTTTGCTTTTCCAGTTATATATAGTACATTATTATCGCACAAGCCGTTTGTAATATCATATTTTACATAACTGTTATCTTCGGGATTAATTCTATATACACCATAACCATAAGTACCTGCCCAAATAAATCCTTTTGAATCCTGATATAATGAAATAAAAGCATTT
>MENC01000101.1:0-475 GCA_001768155.1 Bacteroidetes bacterium GWA2_30_7 | reverse complement strand
CAAATTTCCAAAATTTCCAATCCAAATATTTTTCTCTCTATCGGTAAATATTGTTTGTGATAAATTTGATGCTAATCCATTAATAGTTGAATATTTTTTTGAAAAACGTAAATTTTCTATTTCAAGTTTTAGTTTTATAATACCATTATTCTTAGTACTTACCCAACATTCAAAGGGGTTTTTTAGGGTAAAGGTATTTGATGTTCCAAAATTCCATTCATGCATTAATATAAATTTATTTTTTAACAAATCGTAAATACATACACCTTTTTCGTCCATTCCAATCCAAAGTTTATTTTCTACAATTTCAAGATGTTTTACAATGTTGTCGGGCAATCCATTTTTCATCGAAATACTACCGATAATTTTATTATTATTACTATCAATAATACTTATACCATTATCAGTACCAAAGAAATAATAACCATTTTTACTTTCTGCAAAAGTATATACGTAATTATCGCTCAAACCTTCA
>MENC01000100.1:10823-11237 GCA_001768155.1 Bacteroidetes bacterium GWA2_30_7 | reverse complement strand
CCAACTCTCGAAGAAGTATCGCTTTTGAAATAAGCAATTGGTTGTTCATTTTTATTAATAAACATTGCCTTTACAAGAAGTAGATAGTAATATAGAGAAATTGTTGCGTTTAATACGGCAACAAAAACCAGCATATAATATCCCTGATGTGCGGCTGCTGTAAACAAGAAGAACTTTCCGAAGAAACCGGCTACAGGCGGAATCCCTGCAAGTGAGAACAACGCCAACATCAATGTCAGGCTTAATTTTGGATTTGTATGGTATAATCCATTATAATCGTCCATGTTTTCTTTGCCCGATACTTGAGCTATAATTGTAACAACTCCAAATGCAGCAAGGTTTGTGAAAATATAAATTAACACAAAATATATAATCGAAGTCATACCAAGTGAAGTTCCATCAATTATACCGAGT
>MENC01000100.1:6985-10763 GCA_001768155.1 Bacteroidetes bacterium GWA2_30_7 | reverse complement strand
CTGATTGCAAATAAGTTACCAATGGTCATTGTTAAAACTGCCGACACATAAACTAAATCTTGCCACACAGTTATTGCCGATTTGAAAACAGAAGTAAGAATTAAAAATAAAACAAAAACAGCAGCACCTTTAGAAATTACCGAAAGAAACATAGTAATACTGATTGGCGCACCTTCGTAAACATCGGCAGTCCACAAATGGAAAGGAACTATTGATATTTTGAATGCCATTCCTGCAAAAAAGAAAATAAGACCCAAAACATGCAAACCCGAAGTTGCATTAAACATTTGTCCAATTTCATCGAAATAAATAGAGCCGGTAACACCGTAAATCATTGAAATTCCATAAAGAAGAATACCAGATGAAAGTGCAGCAGATAAAATAAGTTTTATGCCTGCTTCTGCTGAACGATTTTTATATCTTTCAAAAGCGGCAAGTGCAGCAAGAGGAATTGTTGCCAATTCAAGTCCAATATAGAACATCAAAAAATCTCCTGCCGAAATCATAAAATTCATACCAATTACAGTAGAAATTATTAGAATAAAATATTCAGAAATTTTTGAATAAGAATCTTCTTCTTTTAGCCATCTAATAGCTTGAATGAAAATTATCAGCACTCCAATATTTAACACATTTTTCATTAATATTTGCAAATCACCGGTTTTATACATTCCACCAAATAACACACCTGTTTTAGCCGGACAAAACCCAAAAAGTGCATTAACAAAAAATAAACCGACAGCAATTGGAATTATTGACTTCTTTTTGTTTTCACTTACAAAAATTTCAGCAATTAATACAATCATCGCTATTGCAACCAGTACTAATTCGTGTCTCATTATTAAAAAATCCTGAAAATTCATATATTTAATTTTATATTATATTTATTATTATTCAATTTAAGATTAAGGATTTAGGATTTTTTGCTTTTAAAGTTTTTATAGCTGCTGAAAAAATTGCAACTAATTCGTCTGCTTCTTTTAAAAGAAAATTTAATTCATCCTTATTGCATTTTATTTCTAATTCATTAATAAATTCCAACCAAAAAGAACTTTCATCAGCCTCTTCATCAACAACTTTAAGCTTATTTAGAAAATCTGCACTTGATTTTCCTCTGCATGCAGCTCTATAGTTTGCTGCAACCGAAAAAGAAGATTTAAATAATTGATATGTAATAACATCATTTGCTTTATTCTTTTCTAAAGTCATTAGGAATTTAAAAACCCTTACTGCAAACGCTTTTGTTCTTTTCTTTAAATCTTCTTTATTCATAATCCCAAATCCTAATTCCTAAATCTTAAATCCTAAATTATAAAATGCCAGAAATTTTCTCAATTATCGGCTGTAAACTAACATTAATCATATCTGAAAGCCAAAGTGGTGCAATTCCAATTCCTGCTACTGCAACAATTAATGTCCCTGTGCTTAAACGTTCGTACCATTTTGCATCACCAAAACCATGATATTGATTCTCTTTTATAGGACCTAATAATAAAATACCAACAACTCTTAAAATATAAACAGCAGTTATTACAATCGACGAAACAGCTATAATTGTACATACTGTTGTAAATGTTCCCGGGTTTTGGAAAGCGCCTACAAAAATTGTCATCTCTGCAACAAAACCGCTAAACCCCGGAAGTCCTAAAGATGCAAGACCTGCAATTACATAACTAACCGAAAGTACAGGAATAATTTTCATTAATCCGCCCATTTCGTAAACGTTACGTGTATGAGTACGTCCGTAAATCATTCCAATTAAAGCGAAGAAAAGAGCTGTCATAATTCCATGTGAAATCATTTGTAAAACAGCCCCATTCATTGCTGTTTCATTCATCATTAAAACTGCAAAAAGTACTAATCCGCAATGACTAACAGAAGAATACGCATTAATATATTTTAAGTCTTTTTGAACAATTGCACCAAATGCCCCATAAACAACGCTTGTGGTAGTTAAAATCAAGAAAAACCAAGCTTGTTCGTGTGCAGCTTCGGGCATAAGATATACTGCAACTCTGAAGGCTCCGTAACCTCCAAGTTTCATAAGCACTCCAGCATGCAACATAGATACTGCAGTTGGTGCAGAAGCATGACCATCGGGCGACCAAGTATGGAACGGAAATAAAGCTCCAAGCACTCCAAATCCTACAAACAACATTGGGAAAAATATTCGTTGAACTTCAATAGGGATTTGTATTTTTGCTATTTCAATTACATTGAAAGTATAATTTACTCCTGTTGGGTCTGAAAAGAAATAAACAGCTAATAATCCAACTAAAATTAAAGCCGAACCGCCCATTAACATTAAAGTAAGTTTCATTGCTGAATATTCTTTTGGACCGCTTCCCCAAATTCCAATCAGCAGATACATTGGGATTACCGCAACTTCATAGAATAAAAACATTGTAAACAAGTCTAAAGAAATGAAAAATCCGAAAACCCCGGTAGCGAGTATTATCAACGAAATAAAAAATTCTCGGGATAAATATTCAACCTCCCACGAAGCAAAAATTCCAGTAAAAATAATTATACATGTAAGAGCAATCATTGCAACAGCAATTCCATCAACTCCAATCGTGTAATGAATATTTAAACTTTCAAACCAAGTATGAGTATCGTACAATAGAAAGGTATCAGTTACTCCTGCATTTCTTTGACCTAAAAACCAAAATACAAGTACTGCACCTAATATAAGCTGAATTGACATCCCAATAGCAGAAACCATTCTGGCTCCTTTATTATCTTTTGTTAAAAGAATTCCCATTACTGTTAGGGTTGGGATAATAACGAAGAGTGATAATATATTCATATTTAATTATTTGTTTGTTGTTTGTTTTTTATTCTATATTGTTTGTCTTTTATTTATCTTTAAATCTCTTTATAGTCGCTATAACTTCTTTAACTACAAACCACAAACGTTCTTAATGTATCCATAAATAAACAAATACAATAACTAATACTAAAGCTCCTGAAATAAATGCAAATCCATATTGTTGCATTTGTCCGCTTTGTATTCTTTTAATGCTTCCGGCGGCATAATTTGTAACCCACGCAATTCCGTCCATACTACCATCAATAATATGACGGTCGAACCATGCAACAGGTCTTGAAATAAGATTGAAGATTATTTTTTTGGTAATAAAAAGATAGAGTTCATCAAAATAAAATTTATTTAAAGCTCCTTTATAGAAGAAACTTAGCGATTTGGCAATTTTATCAGATATTCCTGATTCTTTTTTATAAAAAATAAATGCTATAAAAATTCCAAGTAACCCAATTGCAATTGAAGGACCGGCAACCAGCCAATCTAAATGTGCTTCAAAACCTTGTCCATCTGATGTAACGAGTTCATTAAATGGAATAAATCCAGAAAATATTGAAGCAACTGCTAAAAACATTAATGGGAATGTCATTATAAATGGGGATTCATGTGGAGTGTGATGATAATGTGTCTGTTTTCCCCAGAAAATATTGAAATATAAACGGAACATATAAAATGCTGTTAATCCAGCAACTAAAAATTCTATTGCAAATAAAAATTTATCGTGGTGTAATGCAGCAACCAAAATTTCGTCTTTACTCCAAAATCCTGCTAAAGGAGGAACTCCGGCAATTGTTAAGCAAGCAATTAAAAATGTAATATGCGTAATTGGCAAATATTTTCTTAATCCGCCCATTTCTCTCATATCATTATTGTGAACTGCATGAATTACAGCTCCTGCACCAAGAAATAATAAAGCTTTAAACATTGCATGAGTAAATAAATGGAACATCGAAC
>MENC01000100.1:4915-6966 GCA_001768155.1 Bacteroidetes bacterium GWA2_30_7 | reverse complement strand
CAGCAGCAAACAAAGAAGAAATTCCTCCAACATAAGCTACAACTGTAAGACCATCGGGAGCAGCCATAGAGAAAGTTGGAAATAATCTTGCAACAAGATAAACTCCGGCAACAACCATAGTTGCAGCATGAATTAAAGCTGAAACAGGAGTTGGACCTTCCATAGCATCAGGTAACCAAATATGTAATGGGAACATGGCTGATTTTCCGGCACCTCCCATAAAAATTAAAATTAAAGACCATGTAATAACAGATAAACCCAAAAATGAAGCACCTCCAGCGTACGATATTGCTGTTCCTTCAGGATTAATTAAATCAAGAAAATCGAAAGTTCCAGTAGTGTAAGAAAGTAAAAGAATCCCAATTAAAAAGCCCAAATCGGCAAATCTAGTTACAATAAATGCCTTTTTACCAGCCGAAACTGCACTTGGCTTTTCGTAATAGAAACTAATTAGTAAATACGATGAAACCCCAACAAGTTCCCAGAAAATATACATCTGAAAAATGTTAGTTGCAATTACCAATCCCAGCATAGAAAAACTAAAAAGTGATAAGAACGCAAAAAATCGTTCAAATCCTCTTTCCCCTTTCATGTAACCATTACTGTATATATGAACCATTAAAGAAACAGTAGTAATTACAACAAGCATCATAACAGAAATAGGGTCAAGCAAAATTCCCATATCTATATGAAGCTTATCTGTAAGGTTTAACCATGTAGTTTTAAAAGCTATAATTTTTTGATAAGTTTCTTCAACTTTTCCAACTACAAAAAAGTATTGATACGCAGTATAAATCGACAATAGGAAAGATGTCAACATACTCATTGTTCCTAAAATTCCCGATAATCTTTCTTTTATTCTATCTCCAAAAAGTCCTAATATTAAGAACATGAAGAAAGGAATAAGCGGAATTAAAATTGTGTAACTAAAGTTCATATTGTTAAATTGTTAAATTGCTAAATTGTTCTATTGTTAAATTGTTTCTTCTCTATGTGTTTTTTCTATGTGCCTATTGTGTCTATGTGGTAAAAAGCTTAAATTGTTAATTTTTCGTTCGTATATTTAATAAGTTGGTTCAGTTCTAAAGGAAGTTTTTGAAGTTCATTCATAATATATTGATATTGTTCGATAAGTAATAAACTTCTTCTATTCGATTTTTCAGTCCAATCAAAAGATTCTTTTAATGACCCAAAACTATAACGATAGAATTTTATTTTATATTTTTTGTTATATCTGCCAAACCCTTCTGCTATGTTAGCCGAAATTGAATCAATTGCTTCAGTAAATTGCCCTCCAACATGCTTTTTTGCAAACCATTCCCATTTTACAACCAAATCCCACACATAATTACTTAAATTAAAAGCAATTTTATATGCAGAAATGTCATTTAATTGTAAATATTTATTTTCCATTAAAAACAATTTAACAATTTAACCATGTAACTCACTAACATCTTCAACATTAATTGTTGTGAAACGCCTGTATATGTTAATAATTATAGCAATTGCAACAGCAGCTTCACAAGCAGCAACAGCAATTACAAATATGGTAAAGAAATGCCCATGAAGTCCATCAGGATATAAATAGCGGTTAAATACCACAAAATTTATATTTACTGAATTAAGAATTAATTCAACAGACATTAGCATTGTAATTAGATTACGGCGAGTTAAAAAGCCATAAATTCCTACAAAAAACATTATTGTACTTACAACTAAGAAATAATGTATTGGTATGTTACTAATCATTTTATATATTTTTATTTATTTTCTACTTGTTTCCCTTTTTTTGCAATAACTATAGCCCCAATCATAGCTGCCAATAATAAAATAGAAATTAATTCAAACGGCAAAACATAACCACCTCTATCGTAACTAAGAAGTTTAGTTCCAATTAAATTCATATCAACTTCTTGTGCAATTGCATTATTAGCTTCAAACTGATAATTTAATACCGTTGTTAGTGTAATAATAATTCCGGCAATTACTGCAATAGCCGAAAACAAAGACTTTTTCCAATCAACTTTTTCAAATTTCTGATTAATGTGGCT
>MENC01000100.1:0-4895 GCA_001768155.1 Bacteroidetes bacterium GWA2_30_7 | reverse complement strand
TTATTAAAACAATAATACCACCGGCATAAAGTCCTAATTGAACAGCCGCCAAAAACTGATAATTTAACATAAAATAAATACCTGCTGTTGACACTAATACAAAAAGCAAATATATTGCAGCTCTAAGAATTCTTCTACTAGTAACAGTCAAAATTGAAAATAAAACTATTATCGCAGAAAAAATTACAAACATTATTTGAGTTCCTGTCATTTCCATATTATAAATTTAGAATTTTATCTTTCTTTTTACTTTCTCGTTGCACATTTTGTTTTCTACTGATTTAACTACACCTATAACAATTTAACCTTTTTACCACATAGACACAATAGGCACATAGAAAAAACACATAGAACCATTAACCCTCAACCCCCTTCTCTAAAACCGACCCCTCTTTATTTAATATTTTCGTAAGCCTTTCCCTGCTAAAAACTGCATGTTCAAAATTCGGTGCAAAAGATAATGCTTTCGATGGGCAAGTTTTTACGCAAAGTCCACAAAATGTACACATTCCAATTCTGTAAATATGCTTATCAATAGCCCTTTTCTTTTTCCCATCTTCCGAAACGAGTTGAAATGTAATAATTTCGATACTCCCATTCGGGCAGTTTAATTCGCAAATTCCACAACCTGTACATTTATGTTCATTCTTTGCATTATGAGGCATTACAATTTCGCCTTTCATGCGTTCGTACATTTCAAGTTTTTTTCTGTTTTCAGGATATTTTTGTGTTACAACAGTCCATGGACGAAAAAAGTACGAACCTGTAACCTTCATCCCTTTTAGAAGTGAAATAACTCCTTTAAAAATATCAGTAATATACCCTATTATATTCATATCTTTATTTTGAATATTAAAATTTCAACATTATAACCATTTAACCTTTACCTTCCTATTCAATTCGTTTACCCTTCCACTCAATTCGTTCACTCTCTGCCTCTGTCAGGTGTTTTCACCTGACAGTTTTTCATTCCCAACTTCTATCTTCTTCTTAATAATTTTGTCCCTATGGGACTTAAAATAATTTAGCAATCTATCTTCTAGCTTCTATCTTTTAACCTCTATTTTCTAAAAATGCCATCCCATAAGAACTAAAAACGCCATTATTAAAACATTTATCAGATTTATTGGAAGTAAATATTTCCATTCAAGTGTCAATAATTGGTCAATCCTCAAACGAGGGAAAGTCCATTTAAACCACATCATTAGAAATATTATAACAAATGTTTTCCCGAAAAACCAAATAAAAGGAGGTATAAAATCCATCGCATTATTAAAACCTTCAAGCCCTCCAATATGTAAAGGCATCCAGCCACCCCAGAATACTGTAGCTGCAATTGCTGCAACAATAAACATATTCATGTATTCGGCAAGAAAGAAAAAAGCAAATTTGATTCCCGAATATTCCGTATGAAAACCTGCTGTAAGTTCCGATTCTGCCTCAGCTAAGTCAAACGGACCACGATTAGTTTCCGCAGTACTTGCAATCATAAAAATTACAAACGCAATTACCGACGAAATATGTCCTTTAAAAATAAACCATCCATCGCTCTGAGCTTCAACAATTGTAGAAAACTGCATCGAACCCGCCAATACAACCATTGTAATCAGCGATAAACCAACCGAGAGTTCATAACTAACAATTTGAGCACCGCTTCTCATAGCACCAATCAGCGAATATTTATTATTACTCGACCAGCCTGCAATTAAAATCCCAACAACACCCATCGACGAAACAGCCATAACATAAAAAACACCAATATTAAAATCCATTGCATGCAAACCCTTTGCAAACGGAATTGCAGCTATACAAAGAAATGAAGCAATAATTACAATAAATGGTGCAATATTAAACAGTAACTTATCAGAATGTTTAATGCTGATTAACTCTTTTAATAATAACTTAATTAAGTCGGCAATAGTCTGAAATAAACCAAAAGGACCAACTCGGTTAGGACCAATTCGGTTTTGCATTAAAGCACAAACCTTACGTTCCAGATAAACAAGGAAAAGCCCAACCAGTGCATATCCTAAAAGAAAAACTAACCCAATAAGAGTCATTTCAACTATCAAAGCCCAAAATGGTGAAAGATTACTGTAAAGCAAATTATCTATCCACTGGGTAAATGATGTAAAGTCGTAAATGTTAAAAATCATAAAGTTTGATGTTTAAAGTTTGATGTTGCTACGCTAAATATTACATATTAAATATTACATCTAATTATCTGTCCATACAAGGAATAACAAGGTCAAGTGAGCCGCTTATTGCAACAAGGTCGGCAATTTTATGGTCTTTCGACATTGCGTTTATTGCAGTAAGATTAACAAGATTAGGTGAGCGGAATTTAATTCTATACGGATTTTTATTTCCATCGCTTATTATAAATACATCAAACTCACCGCGAGCCGATTCAACCCTCTGGAAATACTCACCTTCGGGAAGTTTAATTATAGGCTTCATTTTCACTGCATAATCTCCGGCTGGAATATTATCAATAAGCTGTTCGATAATTTTCATCGATTCCCACATTTCATCAATTCTTACTTTGTATCTTGCAAGAGTGTCGCCTTCGGTGTAAAGAACTTCCTTAAAATCAACCTTTCCGTACATGTGGTAAGGAGCACGTTTTCTAACATCACATGCAAAACCAGAGCCTCTGCCCGATGGACCAGTAAGTCCAAAATTAATAGCTTCTTCTTTAGAAATATAACCTACTTTTTTAGCTCTTTCCTGAAAAATTACATTTCCGGTTAAAAGCTGGTCATATTCAGGTAATACTTTTCTGAAATATTTAATAAAATCTTTAACTTTTTGTTGAAAATTAGGATGAATATCGTTCATTAAACCACCCGGACAATTATAACTTTGAATAAGTCGCCCACCGGTAGATTCTTCAAAAATATCAAGAATTTTTTCACGGTCTCTCAATCCGTAAAAGAAACATGTTAAACCGCCTAAATCCATTCCAAAAGCACACCACCAAAGCTGATGACTTGCAATTCGGCTTAATTCTTCGATAATAGTACGAATATATTTTACTCTTTCGGGCATTTCAATTTCGAGTGCATTTTCAACCGTAAGACACACAGCAGCATTATTAATGTGAGCCGAAAGATAATCCATTCTATCGGTAAGATGAATTATCTGAGGATAAGTAATCTTTTCACACATTTTTTCGATACCACGATGAATATAACCACAATGTGGCTGAACATTTTTAACCAATTCACCTTTCAGAGAAACAACAAATCGCAAAACTCCATGAGTTGATGGATGTTGAGGTCCCATGTTGATTGTGTATTCTTCTTCGGTATCTATTGTTTTTTGAATTTCTTCTACCATTTTACATTTTTTGTTTAATGTTTTGTGTTATGTGTTTTTCTATTTTTTTTACCACATAGAATCATAGATTTCACATAGTTATTTTAACGTTCCACAATATTTATAGTATCAACATAATCTTTTCGGAGTGGATGTCCAACCCAATCATCATCTAAAAACATTCTTCGCAGGTCGGGATGGTTTTTGAATTTTATTCCAAGTAAATCAAAAACCTCTCTTTCGTGATACTCTGCCGATTTCCATAAAGAATAAACACTGTCAACTTCGGCATTTTCTCTGTCGGCAGTAGTTGTTTTAAGAACTATTGAATGATTATGTTTTGAAGAATTTATATGATAAAATACTCCAAGATTTGTAGCATAATCAACTCCTGTAAGACACATTAAATAATCAAATGCAGTGTCTTCCGATTCTTTAAGCGTTTTTGCAAGTGCGTATAATTCTGATGAAGGAACTGTAACTGTTAAATATGTTTTTCCTTCTGCAATTGCAGCTGAGGAATTTAATTTCAGAATTTTTTCTTTTAATTGTTCGTTTGTCATAGATTATAGTTTGTAGTTTGTCGTCATTGCGAGGTACGAAGCAATCTTTTTCAATATCCTTATACCTTCTAATTATTAATTTACAAAGTTTCCGAATCTTCAACTTTTACATTCCTTTTCTCTCTATTTTTCAACTGAATAGATTCAGCTTTAATCTTACGCTGCAATTGCATAAAACCATAAAGCAATGCTTCGGGACGTGGCGGGCAACCCGGAATATAAACATCAACAGGAATCACATGTTCAACACCTCGAACTACATGATATGAATTATAGAAAAATGGACCTCCCGAAATTGCACATGCTCCCATTGCAATTACATATTTTGGGTCAGCCATTTGGTCATAAAGTCTTTTTAAAACTGGTGCCATTTTGTTTACAATAGTTCCTGCAACAACAATAACATCAGCCTGACGTGGACTTGCACGATAAACTTCTAATCCAAATCGCGAAAAATCGTGTCGGGAAGCACCACAAGCCATCATTTCTATTCCACAACAACTTGTCGCAAAAGTCAGGGGCCAAATAGAATTGGCACGTCCCCAATTGAAAATTCCGTCAATTGTAGTGAGCATTACATTTGAACCGTGTTGATTTAAGAGTTCAAGCGATTCATTGTCGTTGAACTCATTATATTTCATTGATTTAATTTTTATTCCCATATCAAAGCGTGTTTTTTCCAGGCGTAAAGTAAACCTAAAATTAAAATGAAAAAGAATATACAAATTTCTACAAAGCCAACCATTCCCATTTGTTTCATCACAACTGCCCATGGAAAAATGAAAACAGTTTCAACATCAAATACCAGGAAAAGAATGGCAAATAAATAATAACCAACATTGAATTGCAACCAGGTGATTCCTTTTGTTGGAATACCACATTCGTAAGATTCTGATTTTTGTGGATTTACCGACTTTGGTGCAACTATATAAGCAAAAACTATGGCGAATCCAACTAGAAAAATTGCCACAATAAAAAACAATACTAAAGCTTCTTGACTCATAATATATT
>MENC01000099.1:9335-10568 GCA_001768155.1 Bacteroidetes bacterium GWA2_30_7 | reverse complement strand
TATATGCTGTTAAAGAAACTAGATAAACATTGCTACTTGTGTATGTTACATAAGGGTTTATTAAGCTGGAATTTGTACTATTTCCAAAATCCCAATAATAAGAATCAGATAAATCTGATAAGTTAGTAAAAGTAACATTTCCATTATTGATTGAATAACTGAAATTTGCATTTGGTAATGAATCTATACCAATCTCTATCAAATCGGAAGAATTACAATTATTAGAATCGGTAATTGTTACTGAATAAAATCCCATATTATTTATTGTAATTGTCTGTGTGCTTGCAGTATTTGACCATAAATAATTAAAACCAGAACCAGCATCAAGAATTAAATCTGAACCTTCGCAAATTATGGTATCATTTCCTAAATTTATTACTGGTAAAGTATTTAGTGAAACAATAATTTCATCTGAATTGGAGCAGAAATTTGAATCAGTAATTGTTACGATATAAGTTCCTTGATTGCTCACCAATAATGTTTGCGATGTAGCTGAATTTGACCACAAATAATCAAAGCCTACTCCTGCATCAAGCATTAAATCAGAACCTTCGCAAATAACAGTGTCGTTTCCTAAATTAAGATTCGGAATATCATTAATTGTAGCAGATACAATAGTTCTTGCGCTTTCACACGATGCTTCACGAACTTCCCAATCGTATAAATAATAATATAAATTTGTACCTGCATTTGTGGTTGTAATACTAATTAAACCTGGTATTTCGTAAGGCATTGTAACTCCGGCATTATTTCGCCATAAACTACCACCATTTGTAACTTTTAATCCATAATTTACTCCCGGAGCTACGTTAAAATTCAAATTAATTCGACTAATTCCAGATGCAACTGAATTTGTAACAGTTTGTAATACAGAACCCATAGAACTCAATAATGATATAGTAACATTTCCAGAATTTTGCTTATTTATTAATACAGATACTATTTCTAATTGCTGATAAACATCAAAAATATTATAATAAGTGCCACTATTATGCGGTCCTCCATTAGCGTTATAATCTACTGAACCAACATTTTGTATTGGATTTTCAATTACCGACGAAACAAAGTAATTTGTTGTTGAAGTCAATATTGGAGTTTGAAAAGATGTTCCTGTATTTATTACACTATCGCTTATTTCATCTAAAAACCAATTTAAAGTTCCTGCACCGGTAGCACTTAATAATAGCGAATCTGAACCACAATTTGAAGCAGAAACTGTTACTGGAGCAACCG
>MENC01000099.1:257-9312 GCA_001768155.1 Bacteroidetes bacterium GWA2_30_7 | reverse complement strand
ATGTAGTTCCATCTCCAAAATTCCAAAACCAAGAAACAGGTCCATCGGTAGATAAATCAGAAAATGATATAATTCCATCGCAAGTTTGAGTTTTATCAGATGAAAATTCTGGAATAGGCGTTGAAGAAGGATAATTGCATACCCAGTTTAAAACAAAACCCGAACCATTAGTATTTTGGTCAGAGGTTTGCATAAAAGTAACCGAACCTGATGTAGTTGTAATTGTTCCTCCATTAGGAAGCAAAGTTCCTGAATAAGTTCCAATTAATGGACTTGAAGTATTTGGTCCATCGTAAATATATAGAAAGTCATAAGTATCTTCATAAGAAAATTCTGAAAATGATAATGTTATACTGTTTGCTCCAACAGGTGAAATTGTAAATGTACTGCTAGTATTATCTTGATAATTACTTAAAATTCCGCTATCATACAAAATACCTTCACAATCTGAAGAATTATCTGAACCAGAAGTTAACATATTAAAAGTACATGGATTTGCTGCATCAATATCAATAAAGTTTGAAATAGTTAAAGAATCAGTTCCACCAAAAACGCCTACCGTGGTTAAAGTTACATCGAATGAACCGACATAATTATATGTATGCGAAGGATTTGTTAAAGTTGAAGTATTTCCATCTCCAAAATTCCAAAGATAGGTTGCTGCATCTGAAGATAAATTAACAAATTGAACTGTTGCCGGAGCACTACAAAAAACTTTAGTAATTGCATCAAAATCAGCAACTGGAGCAGCTACTCTTGCTAACTGAACATTTTGAATTATTGTTTGATTATCTCCAACTGTTACAGAAATTGTTTTCGGAATATAACCATTAGCATCATAAGTTACACTAAATGTTCCTGCTTCTATAGGGCGATAATAATCTCCTATCGGTAATTCTGTATAAACATCGGTATTATCAACATCACGTCCATTTATAAAAACATTTGCATATAATGGGTCTCCTGTGAGCGAATCGGTAACTAAACCTCTGAAACCATAAGCAGTTTCTTTTATGTAATTTATAAATGAACGATGTAAATAATCCCAATGGTCTGGCAGTGAAGCTGCATCAAGAAGTTTTACGTTAGATAATTCTAATGTAAATTCTCTTCCGTGACGATAATAATCTAAATAATCCTGACGGCTTCCATATACAATATACCAATCGCCGCCATGTGTAATTCCATTATTTTGACCTGTAAAATAACCGGCTGGAGAATTTTGCTGAACAGTATCTCTGAAATCGCTTGAAATATCAATCCACCAATCTTGGTCAGCATTTATTTTTTCACTTGAAACCCAACTATCCCATGGATAATTTGCCAATTCTACACCGCCATGATTATTTGCCGACATCACAAAATGTAAAGAGTCAACT
This sequence comes from Bacteroidetes bacterium GWA2_30_7, assembly GCA_001768155.1. Classification (GTDB taxonomy): domain Bacteria; phylum Bacteroidota; class Bacteroidia; order Bacteroidales; family GWF2-33-38; genus GWA2-31-9. The sequence goes on along the minus strand of MENC01000099.1, from coordinate 7,933 downwards.
AGTGCAGTCATTGCCAATACTTCGGGCTGCCATGCCGAACCATCGGGATTATCGCCTGCTACCTGATTTTTATAATTACGGTTTAGGTCAACATTATTGGCATTATATCGTTTAGCATTGTCAACAGTATTATTACCACCATTATAGCAACCATCTGGATTTTCGAGTGGTAAAATCCAGATTTCCATATTATTTACCAAATCAGTAGCTTCGGTATTTGTTCCATAATTAGATATTAAATAATCAATTAGCCTCAACATCATAATATATCCACAGGTTTCATCACCATGCATAGTTGATGTGTACATAAATCGTGGTTCTTGCTCGTGTGTAGAAACATTGTCGGAAATAACTGCATAAAGCAATTGACGACCCTGAACTGTGGCTCCAATATCAACTATCCGGCAAATATCAGGATAATCGGTCTGAAACTGATACATCATTGCTACATAAGCATCGTAGGTTGGGTATGCATCCCAAGCCATAGTAGCTTTATTATATGAATCAAACATTTTTGGAGCATCTTTCAAATCACCCGGATGTTCAAGTACTTCATATTGAATGTCGTAATCTAAAAATTTAGCAAACCCCTCCGAGTTTGCATAAGCATGAACAAAATCATTATTTGGTTTAAAATCATGGTCAATTGAAATAATTGATGTTAAGCTGATTATTTTTTTAATTCCCGGATTAGGAAATTCAAAATAAACTTCACCTTTGTTTTCTAAATAAGTTTTGGCTTTTTGATAATTATCAATTGATTGAGAACAAACTACAAATGAAAATGATAATAAAATTGTTAAAAAAAATAATGTTCTGATATTTCTCATAATTGTATAGACTTATTTTTATTGATAAAAGTCATTTAATTTTGACAAAGTAATTAAATAAATTGACAAAATAAAAAATTTCTTTGACGAATGTTTATATTTCATAATAAACAATATGTTTTTCCAGGGTGTACGACATTTTGTCCATTAAAGGTAAATTTACAGCTAATATCGCCGATTACCTCAGCCTCAGTCAGGTGTTTTCACCTGACTGAAACCTTATTTATCAAATGAAAAACATTGTCAGGTGAAAACACCTGACAAAGGCAGCAAAAATTTGCGTAATATGTGGGAAAAATAAATATATGTCCAATTTGTCGTACACCCTTTTTCCAGCTATTTTGTTTGCAGTGTGCAAAAGCGTTATATTAGTAAGTTCTCAATAATTTGGTGAAAAAAATTATAAATTTCCAAATTGAGATTGACTTCGTCGAGCTAAAGGTTGTTTCGTACTTTACAATGACGTGAATTGCGGTCGTCATTACGAGGCACAGCCTGTCCCGACTTCTTGTATCGGGAAAGCAATCTATTACAACTTACATATATTATTTGTTTATAAATTAGAGTTGTTTATAAAGCACTTGTTTTTTGTTCATTAATCCAACTTTGGAATTTTTAAAACTTAAATGTTTATAATACTTAAACCATCCTTCAAATTAATCAAATTTTTATAACTATGTTTTTTCTGTAAATAATTAATTGCCATTATACTTTTAGATGAATGGTCGCAAATAAAAATTACATCTGAATCTTTTGGAATAAGATTTAAGCTATTCTGAATATTATAAATTGGAATTTCTATAGTTTTAAATGTTAGTGGTGTTAAATCTTCTGGATATCTTACATCAATTATTGTTATTTTATCTTTTTTATTGATTTTTTCTATTAATTCATTATATGTTATTTGTTTTATCTCATCTTCATTTGAAAGGCAGTAGTCGTTATACTCAGTAAGTTCTGTAATATTTGAAGTTTTTTGTTTCTCTAGGCAAATTAAATTTAAATTATAAGTTAGTGCATCAAAAATCAATATTTTGCCAGATAAGATTTCTCCAATCTCAAGAATAATTTTTATAACTTCATTTGCTTGAAATGCACCAATAATTCCTGGTATTAAACCAATTACGCCAACTTCGGCACAAGTTGGAACATCAAAAGCACCGGGTTGTTCCGGAGAAAGACATCTTAATGTTGGTCCATTTTTATAATTAAAAACGGTAATTTGTCCTTCGAATCGTTCTATTGCTCCGTAAACAAGAGGTTTATTAGTTATTACACAAGCATCGTTAATTAAATATCGAGTTGGAAAATTATCTGAACAATCGACAATAATTTCATATTTTTCAAAAATTTTAAAAATGTTTTTTTTGTTAAGTCTTTCGAAATGAGCATTTACTTTTAATAAAGGATTCATTTTCAGAAGTTTTTCTTTAGCTACAATTACTTTAGGTTGTTCAATATCATCAGTTGTAAATAGAATTTGGCGTTGTAAATTACTTATGTCAACCAAATCGTTGTCAACTATTCCCAACGTTCCTATTCCGGCAGCAGCAAGATATTGTAAAACCGGACAACCCAGCCCTCCAGCACCAATTATTAAAACTTTTGCATTTTTCAGCTTTTCTTGTCCTTCGATTCCAACTTCCTGAAGCCTTATTTGGCGGCTGTATCTTCTTAATTCATTGTTTGTAAGCATATTTTTAGTGCTTATTGTTTAGAATGTCTAAGTTACTTAAAAATTTTGAGTTTATAAAGTTAAAAAAATAGAATGAATGAAGGTTAGTATAAGGAAAAAATTAATCCCCAAATCTTGGATTTACAATATTGCTGTAAATTGAGCCAAAAGTGTATGATAATCCTGTGCTTATGTAATATGAATAACCAGTTTCTGTTTGGCGTAGCTGAAGTAGCCTTTCTTCATAAGTTGGTTCGGTTTTTTGAAGAAAAAGTTGGTCGTTTATTAACGAAGCATTTCCAGATATATTAACTGAAAATCCTTTAAATAATCTGACACTTAATTCTGTCCAGAGATTTAAACTGTTTTTTGAGAAATCGTGAATATAATTTGAAGCATTTATTGCAGTGGAAATTGAACCCCATTTACGTTTTACTTTTAAAGCAATTTCGAGGTTTTGACTTAATAGAGATTCGTTAACTTTATTTAATTTTGTAGTATCGTTATATTGTACGTAGCTATATCTGAACGAGTATAAGAATCTTAATTGACGATTGTTTGATTCTGAATAAGGAAATAAATTATATTCTATTGCCGGTGCAAGTAATGCACGTAATTTAGTATTTCGATATGTTGACGAAAATATATCAATTATACTCCCTGCCGACCAATGATTGTTAATACTCTTAACATACATATTACTAAAGTCTTGAGAAAGGGTATAGCCTGAAATTGAATTATCACCAAAATCGAATTTATTAATGTTTTGATTAAAGTAATAATTGAAATTAATTTTCTTTTTTTCAGTGATTTTTCCTATTGAGACATTGCCATTGTAGTAATTACTTTTATATGACTCTTCTCCACTAAAATAGCCATTAAGATTAATATTAAAAACCCAATTTTTCCATTTATCTATTATTTCATCAACTTTTTGAGCTTCTTGAATAAAAGAAATTTCAAATTTTTCGGCTAACGGAGTTTTAGCTAAATATCTCATCAAACCTAATTTCATTATTTTTAATAAACCAGTTCGGATTTCTGATTCAGTATCGTCAGAATTTGAAGTATATTTTTGAATATCATTTATATATTCAAAACCATCAAGTCCGATAAAAAACAATGAATATTCTTTACCTCCACTGCCAGTATTTTGTTCATTTATAATTAACTGTATGTTTGCAACTTTTGGGTCGCGAACATAATTTACAAACGACATTTCTTGCTTTATAAAATCTAAATCGCAAAAATCGCAGTCGATAAAAATCTTTACATTAGTCGAGTTAAATGTCTTATTTAAAGTATCATTCTGAGAAAAAAGATTGCTACAAATAATAATAAGAAGAAAAAGAATAATATTTTTCAAGTATGAAAATTAAAAGTTACAGTAAAAAACTAAAATCATCACTAGCTGATAATTCAATTGGAGCAAGTCCTTTTTTGAAAATACGAGCATTTCTGCTTCCGATTAATTTAATTTTCTGATTTTCAATCTGAAGCATTGTTCCTTCTCGAAGTCCAACAACATAAATATCAGGATTTATTACAAGAAATTCTTCAATTCTTTGCTCTCTGGTTTCTCCTGCATGATGAGCTGGATTTGCATCAAGATAATGAGGGTTTATTTGAAATTTTACAAGGTTAAAAGCATTAAAACTCTCAGGTTCAGTAATTGGCATATCGTTGGTTGTTCTTATTGTGGGGCAAGCAAGATTTGACCCTGCACTCCAGCCAACATAAGGTGTACCTGAAAGCACTTTTTCTCTAACAGCTTCGAACAATTTATTTTTCTGAACAAGTTTTAATAAACTGAAAGTATTTCCACCACCAACTACAATAGTTTCAGCATTTTCGACTGCTTTTACTGGATTTGAATGTTTATGAATTGAATCAACCTCATATCCAATTTCGGTGAATCGTTCCTGAACTTTTGAAGCATAATCATCAAATGAAAATGTAACGGCTGCATAAGGAATAAACAATGCTTTTTTGATATTTGTACCTAAAAATTCTTTAATATTCAATTTAGGATAATCAAGATATGGTTCTCCTGGATTTGTAGAGTTGCTGATTAATAAAAGTTTCATAGCTAATTTTTTTCAAAAGTATAAAACGAAGGTTACATAAAAAAGTTATTTATAAAACATTTAATTTTAATCCTGAATTTTAACAATTTTTCGTTAATGATTATAACCTTTATAATGTCGTTATTAATGTAACAAGTAATAAGACCTGATATTTATTTAGGTTAATCTCTTATGTAAGCCAGAAAGTCCTATTCCTTGAGTTTTTTTATAAAAAATGTTTCAATTTCACATAAATAAATATGAAGAAATTATATTACATTCACAATTAATTTATTCTAAATTAAAGTTTTATATTATTTTTGTTATATAACTCTGAAATTAAACTTAAAAATTAATGACTCTCGGTGTTAAACATATTTTTTCGTTATTTTTTATTTTACATTCATTTCTATCATTTACTCAAAATTATTCAATTTATGATTCAATTAACAAAATGCCTGATTCAAAAACTAAATCAATCCAATCTTTAGTTGAGTATATCAATGAAAACGCTGATTCTGATATTGAAAAAGCAAGAGGAATATATTACTGGATTGCAAATAATATAAAGTATGATTTGAGAAGTTTTGTTAGAGATAAAAAAAGCAATTTTGAACCGGAAGATGTATTTAATAAAAGAAAAGCTGTTTGTGCAGGTTATTCAAATTTGTACAGTTATATGTGTTCTTTGTTAAAAATTCGGTGCGAATTAATTTCTGGTTACACTTATGGTAGTGTTTATAATATTGGACAACAGTTATGTGAATCGAATCATGCATGGAATGCAATATATGTTGATTCTAAATGGAGGTTAATTGATGTAACTTGGGGAAGTGGTTATGTTAAAAAGAATTTTTTTATAAGACATTTTCATAAGAGGTTTGAAAGTAAATATTTCGATGTTCCACCACATTTTTTTGTCTTTAATCATCTACCGGAAATTCCTATGTGGCAATTATTAAACTATCCTTTAGCACTCAAAACTTTTGCTTTGAGCGATGTAAATATTGATAAATATCTTGAAAAGAAAAAATCAGAATATTATAATTTTAATGATACAATTCAACAATTTTACAGTAAAGACATTTATGATGCAGTAATTGATTTTGGAAATAAGGCAATTCGATTTAATCCGAATAATAAAACGCCACTAGCTTATGCCAAATTATCTATTGTTGAGCAAAATATTAAAAACAAAATAAATTCCCAATTATATAATATTGTGGTTCTTGATTCGATTATTGCACTTACTGAAAGTTCGATTGAATTATTGATTCGGGCAAGAAGTTCTCGAAAATCTGTTATAGAAACAATCGAAAATTATTTAGATTATGGTAATAATGTTTTATCTGAATTAAATTTTATAAGAGCTAAATATTATGCAAAAACAATATCTGATGGAAATGTTTTGAGTTCAGATTCTTTAAAATTTGTAATGAAAAAAATCACAAAATCGGCTGTTAAAACATTGGACTTCTATAAAAAAATAGATAACCATGAAACATTGATTAAAAAAGAGGAAGAATTATGTGTTATAATATTAAATCTATACGACCAACTGTTTTATAATTTTGAAATTGAGGAAGATATAAAAACAAAGAGAACTATAAAAAAAATGGCAACTTCACTAATAAGTTTCGGGAAAAAATATATTTCGGAAGAATGTAGCTGTAATCAGAAAATTCAGTTATTAGAAAGATTAAAGTAAAGTATCCTCTGAACATTTATAGTTCAGAGGATAAGGTGAGTTAATTTTTAAGTACTTTTTTCAAAAGTACAGTGTCGCCAACTTTCATTTTAATTAAATAGATTCCATCAACAATATTGTCTAATTGATAGCTATTGTTGTAATTTCCTTTAGAAAGCTTTTTATTCATTAAGGTTTCAACTTTTTTACCTGATATATCAATTATTTCAATATTTACATCTGAATTTTGTTCTAAATTAAAATCAAAATTTAATTGATTTTTAAATGGATTAGGATAAACATTTACTGAGAAATTTTTAAAGGAATACTTTATAATTGATGTTGCAGAATCAATGTAAATTCCAAAGGTTGAAGAACTAGTATCGGTATCGACTACATAATTAATATTACTTGTATCACCGTTAACAACTATTGTATGAGTTTCTAACTGTGGAAATCCAGGAATATCAACAATAATTGAATATTCAGCATTTGCGAGATTATTAAATGTATAATCGCCATTACCATTTGATTCTGTATTCGCAATTGGTTCATCATCAGGTTCTTGTTCGAGAGTTATTTCGGCACCAGGAATTGGCTCACCCATAATGCTCTTATTATTAGATGCTACAGTTATTTTTCCTGTAATAGATGAAGTTCCCGAATTTGAAGTTTGTAATTCTTTCATATTAACAACAATATCTTGGTTTACACCACATTCAGCATTTAATTTAATTGCATATTGCGAAAGTAAAGTAGTATCGTAATAAGTTGAAATGATAGTAGGATATGTATTGTCAATTGTTTCAGCTTTAATTATATATTCTCCAATAGCTACATTGTTAAAATAAAATTTACTGTCAGAACCGGTAAGTACATTATTTATCAATGTTGAGCCTGAAATACTATCTGGCTGATTTGTTGAATAAAGTTTAACACTTGCTTTATACGGGGCTAAAGTACCACCGGAATATTGTACAATACCACTTATTGTTGATAATTGATTTTCAGTAACAACTACAGACGAAGTTGCGATGCAACCGTTTGCATCTGATACTGTAACAATATAAGTTCCGGCAGTTACAACAATTGTTTGTGATGTAGCACTATTTGACCACAAATAACTTGAATATGTACCTGCATCTAAAGTAGTATTTGAACCAGCACAATAACTTAAATTTCCTGATATTGATGGAGTTGGTAAAGCATTTTCTGTAATTGTAACAATTGAAGATTCACCACTGCAACCATTTGAATCAGTAACAGTAACAGAATATGTTCCGGCAGTTGCAGTAATTGTTTGGATTGTTGCATTTGTTGACCAAATGTAACTTGAATAAACTCCTGCATCTAAAGTTGTTGTTGAACCAGCACAATAACTTAAATTTCCAGTAATTGTTGGATTTAAACTTGTATTT
>MENC01000099.1:0-209 GCA_001768155.1 Bacteroidetes bacterium GWA2_30_7 | reverse complement strand
GTTATTGAAAATCCTAATCCATCTCCTGTAATTACTGGAAATTTAAGTTATTGTGCAGGAACAAATACAACTTTAGGTGCAGATATATTTGCAAATTATTTATGGTCAAATGGAAGTACATCACAATCTATTTCTGCAACAACTGCGGACAATCCAATTTCCATAACAGTTACTAATTCAAATGGATGTACTGGAATATCTGCAAGTGT
>MENC01000098.1:20048-23126 GCA_001768155.1 Bacteroidetes bacterium GWA2_30_7 | reverse complement strand
TGTTTAGAACGAACGTGTGCATTTGATGCAGTAACTATTAGAACTTTATGACCAGCTTTTACCCATTCACGAGCCATATAATATGGACGGTATTCCATACCAAGAGTGGGAGAGCCAGCGTAGTGATTTATGAGGAGGATGTTCATTAGTTCTTACATAATTATCTGAAAGTTTATATTCTTAATCAAAAGTACACATATTTTACAATTTCTTTATAAATTAGTTAGTAATAATATTTTAGTAAATTTTATATTTGTAAAAAATACAAGAGTGAAAAAATTATTTAAAAAAATTGATAATTTTTTTTGGGGTAATATGCAAAATCATTATGCACGTTCACTAGAAAAAGAAGTTGTTAGATATAAATCCTTACTTGATGTTGGGTGTGGAGCTTATTCTCCAATAAAACTATTTTCAAATAAAATGGAATATGTTGTTGGTGTAGATATATTTGAACCTTCAATTGAAAAGAGTAGAGCTGCGAGAATACATAATGATTATAAAAATGTAAATGTATTAGAACTTGATAAACATTTTGAACCAAATTCATTTGATTGTGTAATTTCATCAGACCTTATTGAACATCTTACAAAAGATGATGGCAATAAGTTGATAACGATGATGGAAAAAATTGCTTCAAAAAAAGTAGTAATTTATACTCCAAATGGTTTTTTCCCTCAAAGTGAATTTGATGGAAATAAATTTCAAGTTCATATTTCAGGATGGGAAATTGATGAAATGCAAAAAAAAGGTTATCGTGTAGTTGGTATTAATGGAAATAAAATGTTTTTTGGTGAATTTGGTAAAATACGATGGAAGCCTAAAGTTTTTTGGGGTAGAATAGCTTTAATGACTCAATTTTATTATGAAAAAAATCCTAAAAATGCTTTTGGTATTATGTGTATAAAGGATTTATAAATACAGAGTTAATGTATATTAAAGAAGGAAATTAGGTTCAAATTAAAATAACTGATTATATAAATTGCTCATTCATTGTCCACTTATTTTAGTTTTAGCCTGACGATAGTTTATAAATTCAAAATTTTGCTCTTTACAATATTTAATTACCCATTTATACCATTCTTTCCATGTATTAAATGAATTATTAAAATATCGGTCGTGGAAAAGTATTGTTAAATATTCAATATTATTTTCTTTTGCAGTATTTATTTTCTGAATTGTAGATTGCTTTGCCTGTTCTAAATTATTATTTTGCCAGCGTTTATCTGATTCTATTTCATAACCTTCCATAATATGTAGAGGGAACTCTATCATGTTATTAATAAAATATGGATTTTGTAATTTGTAATCAGTTGAGTCAAAAATATATCCAGCTTTTGAAAGATTGTTTAATGTTTCTTTGTCATTCCTTAAATAATGCATTCTAATTCCAAATTCATTCAAGTTTGATAATTTTTGAAATGTATCAAACTCTTTTTTAATTTCTTCATAGTTTTGGTAAGAAATTCCATGAACACCGCAATCAAAACCATTGTTTAATATTTGTTTAATCCATTTTTCAGCATTATTTAAAGAATACGAAAGTCCGACACCATTATTTACACCAATAAAAAAAGTCGAAGGAATATTTTCTGATTTATCAAATTCCATTATTTCATTTAAATTCTGCCATTGATTAATAAATAGATACTTTATTCTAAGTATAAATTCTTTTAAAGAAATTTTTCCAAGAATTAATTCGATATGCATACGTATTATAAACTTTGGAATAACAAGGTCTTTCCAATGTTCATCAATTGTTAAATGGTCAATATCATGTGAAACTATGATTTTCATTAAAATCTTTCTCTTTTAATAAATTTCAAAACTATCTCAATCGGAATAATTGCCTTATTAACAGTATAATAAGGTGTAAAATCGCCACCAAAATCTCTGAAGTATTTTTCGACTTCAGGTATCATTGAGCCTTCAAAATCAAAATATTTTAAATTTAATTTCTGTGCATATTGTATTGAATTCCAGATAGCTAATACTCCTGCTCCATGATGTTTGTTTGTTGAATCATATCCACCAAAAAGGTAATAAGCTGTTTCTTTATCGTAGATACAAAACACGGATGCAATTGCTAAATTATTATGATATGAAACAAAAGCAAAGCTGTTTTGTGTATTGGTAAATTGAAATAAAATTTTATCAAGGTATTCAATGTCGATGCTTTCGCTTTTTCTATTGAATGTATTAAGAACTAGCTTTTTGACTATATTATAATCTGTTTCGAGTTTACAATTAATATTATCTTTTACTGCCCGAGTTATATCATTTCTGCGTTCAGTTGACATATTCTGTAAAATTTCATTTTCAGAAAGTGAGAGATTTATTATGAATGTATAGTTAGGAATTATCTTATATTTTTTCCATATAAATGGCTGTAAATTATTAAAATTGTGAGGAAAAGCAAATGATGAAATTTGATAATTAAGTTTACTTACTTCTTCTTCAATTAAAGAAATTGCCTTTTTTATATTAGAAAAGATTTTGACTTTATTCTTCGATTTTTCAATCAAAAAAAGCCCATTATGTGGAGTAAATGGTGGATTTTTATAAAAGTTAATAAAAAATTGCTTCTTTTTGAATAGATAAAAACCTCCAATTAAATTATCTGTATTATCAAAAAAACCATAAAGCAATAGGTTTGGAGAGTGAAGTTTAAGCCAATTAGTAGAATTAAAAATAGTCCCATTCTCGTTAGAAAAGTGGTAAAAATCTTCTATGTTTTTATCTTCAATTAATTTAATTCTCATTAACTATTAATGATTTATATTAACTTATTAATTTTTGTTCTTTATTATTCCATGAATATTCATTTAAAACCTTTTAAAGTAATCCTCTATATAGATTTATCATTAATTGACCATTAATTTTAAAATTATAATGTTGTTCAACCCATTGCCTTCCACACTTTCCCATATTAATAGCAACAGTTTTATTTAAAAGTAAATTTTTCATTGATTGATATAAATATTCAATATTCATTGGAGTAACTAGTATTCCAGTTTTTCCGTTATCAACAACTTCTGGTAATCCACCTACATTGCTTGCAATAACAGGCTTTTCGCA
>MENC01000098.1:14888-20017 GCA_001768155.1 Bacteroidetes bacterium GWA2_30_7 | reverse complement strand
CATTAATTCCTAAATCGAATACCAAATGTTTAAGATCATTCATTAATGACCCATCACCAACTAAAAAAAGCTTTATATTTCGTTCGGGAAATTCTATAGCTAATTTAGCAAATGCTTTAATTAAGTATTGATGACCATAAATATGTTCAAATGATTTAATAGAACCAAAAACAATATCATTTGTATTAAAAGGGCGATTTACTTTTTTTGGAAAAAATTGATTAAGGTCAATACCAAATGGAATGTGTTCTGCTTTAATTGAAGAAATGGTTTTTATTAAATTAACCATTAAGTGGCTTGTTGCAGTTACTATGTTCGCTGAAAGTAAATTTTTTTTAAGTATATTTTTATGGATAAAACTTTTATTAGGAAAAATAAGAATATCACTTCCCCAAGCGGAGATAATATATGGCTTGAATTTAGATTTTCTTCCTAACAATCCATAACTGGAAGCATAATGGGCATGAACAATATCTGGTTTAAACTCATCAATTGCATATAATAAATCGGGTAAACCTTTTAGGTAATAAATCTTTGAGAGTAAAGATTGTTTTGTAGATTTTTCTTTTAAATATGAAGGAACATAAATTTTTTGTATTTTTATTTCTGATAATACATTTTTATTTGGAATAGTCAATGAAAATACTGCGACATCAATAGAATTATCAACTAATAAATTAGTCCATTTAATGGTATGTTCGGAATTAATATCTGATAGAAGGAGTATTTTCATAATTCATTTTATAAATATTAATTGTACTTATACTGAATCCAAATAAAATATACATTGGAAAAAAATAAATTACCGAACTAGGAGCAACGGCACTCACAATAAAACCACTTAGAGCCACAAATGAAGATTTCGATAAATAACTTAACATTAGCTCTTTACATATTCTTATTATTCGAAATAATTTCCAAAGAATAATGCAGTACCATGATATGAAAAAAAGAAGAAATATTATACCCCCTTCCATTAATAGTTCAATCCAGAAATTATGAAGGTCCATAATTTTTTTTTCTCCTATTCCTCCTATTTTTTCGAGTTCATTTTGTGAATTCCCTCCACCAACTCCTATTCCATAATGTTCTATTGATGAGTTTATTCCAAATATTATTAATTCCTTTCTTAATGCAATAGAGCCAGTTTTTGAAGTTTCATTATTTTTGTTAAATGATGGCTGATTTAGACCAATTAGTCCAAATGTAAATGACTGAATCTCATTAAATTTTGATAGTTTACCATTTAATAACGAAAATCCATTTGTTGAACAAAAAATAATAATAATTGTTACGAAAAATGGAACTATAATATTTTTTTTATTAATTATTAAAAAAGATAAAAAAATCATCAGATAAAAAGATAAAAAAATTAATCTAGCACCACACTGAACGACAATCCAAATAATAATAATACTTCCAAATATTGAAATCCATTTATTTTTGTGAAAAATAAAAAATGGAAATGCCATCCCCATCAATACAGCTAAGTTATTTGGATTCCAATGAAACCCAGTAGGCATTGTTTGAACATAAAAGTTTGAAAAACTTTCATTAAGAATGGTTGTAATTTCATTTACCCGACCAAAATAAACTACATTTTCGGATAATCGAGAAATTGGCCATCTGAATATTCCAACTGATTCAAATAAAGAAATAATTATTTCAACAATAATAATAATTGCTATTGTTTTATATAAATTCTTTAACTGTGATATCATTTTTATTTTTTGTACTACAATAAAAATGATGATATTACCAATTATAATAAAAGACAGGTATTTGATACCATAAAATTTATTTTCAGTAATTATTAGCATTAAGGAATACCAAATAATAGTGAAAAAAATAATATAATGTAAGCGAGTTGGATATTTTGATAAAAGAAAATTTTCTGAAAACTTATTAATTGGATAAAGAAGTAAGTAAGTAAATACATAAATAACTAATAAAATATGAAATAGGTATAGATTAGAATAGCTAATGCCAACCCCAATGATAGCACTTACAATAAAGAAATTAAATAAATAATTTTTATTTTTAGCAAAATACGTTACTGATTGTAATATTTTTTTCAAAAAATTCATGTAATAGACATATCTGATACAAATATATATTTTATAAATTTTATTAAAGAAAAGCAATATGCTTTTTCTTTTTTCCAAAAGTTTGGAATAGGGGAAAGTAATGCAAAAAAAATAATTCGATTTACAATATGGATTTTAGAAAATATAATGCAAAGTAGAAATGTTGAAAAAGAAAAATGTTTTTTAAAAAATTTAATTTTACTTATAATCTGGTTTGAAATTACAATTTTTTGATTTTTTGCTGCACTTTTTCCACAATGGTGGAAAATTTTTAAATTAGGAAAATAGTAAATGTTTCCGTCAGCTTTTCTTATTCTAAAGCAAAAATCAGTATCATCCATCCAAAAAAGATTTTTATCTAAGTAGCCTATTTTATTACACAAATTTTTTCTAAAAACCATACATGCACCTGAAACGCATTGAACACTAATTTTATCAATATTTGAAAATTTAACAATTTTAGTATTTTGAAATACATAATTTAAAAAGAATGCTTCTTTTAGAATACTTAAAACGTGTGGAGTGTGCCATGTGGAAAACTGAATACTGTTGTCTGAATTTAGCAAACATGGTGCAAATAAATCATCATTATTTGAAGCCTGTGCTGATTTTATTAATTTGTTAATTGAATCATCATAAAGTTCGGTATCAGGATTGAGCATCATAATAAGATGTCCTTTTGCAATACGTATAGCTTGATTATTGGCTTCTGCAAAACCAACATTATTAGCATTTTTAATAATAATGACTTCTGGATATAATGATTTCAGTGAGCTTATGCTATCATCAGATGAATTGTTATCGACAACAATTATTTCAAATTTTATATTTTTAATGTAACTAAATATTGATTGTATGGTTTTTATCAGCCAATATTTTACATTATAATTAACTATAACTATGCTTAATTCCATCTCATTTTTTTATTGTAGCTATTTTATATATCCATATCAATAAAGCCAAAACATAAATGCACATCAGTCCAGAAAGAAGCATAAATCCAAAATATATATCATTAACTACACCTCCCAAAATTAGTGAAAATAAAAGAATAATAATTCCAATTATTGAAATTGGTAGCATAGTTTTTATTTTACCAACTATTAATGGTATTTGTGAAATAGGAGATTTAATAAAATCAAGAAAAATCCAAGGTGATAGTATTTTTGCAAATTCACCAGCCTCTCTCCATTCTTCTCCAAATACAAATGCAAATAATGAAGGACCTGCAATTATTAAAACTAGTAAAACAGGGGTAAACAAGATTGCAGAATTAATGATAGTTTTACGAATTAATTGTTGTAAATTTCCTCCATTATTGTATGTTTCAGATGCTTTTTGATAAAATACTTGACTAATAGAAGTTCCTATTATCCACATCGGTGCCATTAAAACTCTTAAAGAGAAAGAGTAAAGTCCCGAAATATGAGTCGAAAAATAATAGCTTACTAATATAATAATTCCACTCATTTGAAATGATTCAATCAATGCTTGAAAAACATTTGATGTAGGAAATTCTATATATTTTTTTGCAAGTTGCTTGATTAAGAGTTTATTAATTTGATATTTAAAGACTTTATATTTTTTTAACAAAATATAAATATAATATGCTGTAAATGAAAACCATCCTAATAAATTGCTTATAAAAATTCCACTATTTGTAAAACCCCAAATGCCCAAAATTATTAATAAACTATTAGTTACTAATGAAAAATTTACTTTTCCTACGGCTATAAGTTTAAAATCTTTTCGTCTAACAAACCAATTATTAATTGTTTGTGTAAGTCCTTGCATTAGCACAAAGAGTGGCATTATATATAACCATAATTTTGTTTCAGAGGGGAATGTATTGAAATCATTGGAGATTAAATTATAGAAATATATAGTTACTAATGTAACAAGCGAAATAATAAAAATAATTATAAAGGAAAGTGCTACAATATTTGCTGAATCTTTATCATTTTCTGGAAGCATAATTGCAATTTCATATCTTAGCGAAGCTATAATTGAAATACTTCCAATAATAGACATAAATAGTGCAAATATTCCGAATTGTTCAGGTGTGTATATTCTTGTAAGAATTGGAGATATAAGAATTGGTATTGCTTGTGCAATTACAGTTCCAGATAATAAAATTGAAATATTAATTAAAAAATCAGATTTAAGGATTTTTTTTAAAAGCATGGATTATCTCAATTTATCCCAATACCACCCAATAGATTTTTTCAATCCTGTATTAATGTCATATTCAGGATTGTAGCCTAGTTTCGTTTTAGCCTTTTCAATTGATGCAAGGGAATGTTGAATATCTCCAGTTCTGATTGAACCATGAACAACTGGAATGTTTTTAATTTCAGGGTCAAATTCTGAAAGGTATTCTTTTAATAAAACAACAAGTTCATTTAGTGTAGTTTGTTGACCGTAAGCAACATTGTAAATATTGCTAACGGAATGAATATTATTTGATAAGGCTGCTAATTGATTTATTGCAACAACATTTTCGATATATGTAAAATCGCGGGTTTGTGAACCGTCTCCATTTATAACCGGAGATTCGTGGTTTATTAAAAGTTTAATAAATTTAGGAATTACAGCAGCATACTGCCCTTCGGGGTCTTGATTTTTACCAAATACATTAAAATATCTTAATCCTATTGTTTCTATTCCATATAAATCGTTAAAAACTTTTGCATAAAGTTCGTTTACATATTTTGTTATTGCATAAGGTGATAGCGGGTTTCCAATATTTTCTTCAATTTTTGGAAGTTGCTGGCTATCGCCATAAGTAGATGAGCTTGCAGCGTAAATAAAACGCTTTACTTTTTCATCTTTTGATGCCAGTAAAATATTTAAAAAACCGGTTATGTTAATATCATTTGTTGTAATTGGATCACAAATTGAACGTGGAACTGAGCCTATTGCTGCTTGATGAAAAACATATTCAATATTCTTTACAGATTCACGACAAGTATCAAGATTTCTAATATCGCCTTCAATTAATTTAAAGTTTGGGATTGATAAAAATTCATTAATATTTTCTCT
>MENC01000098.1:11213-14864 GCA_001768155.1 Bacteroidetes bacterium GWA2_30_7 | reverse complement strand
AAAAGAACTTTTTATTTAACAATCAATTTTTCAATTTCTGATATTAATTTTTTAGCAGGTTCAATTAAGTCAATCACATCTTCTTTTTTATTGTCTTTAAAGTCCTCATAATCGCCTGTTTGTCTTAAATCGAATAAATCAGAATAAAATTTTCCAAATTCTTTTGATATAATTCCTGTTTTAATAAAATGCATTCCTAGCATTAATCTTGCTCCAGCATGTGTTTTTGCACTTATATTGTTTTTTAATAGTAATGCACTAACTGCATAAAAACAAGCATAATATAATCTATTAACTGCTGTATTCCATAATTCATTTTTTAAATGTAAATCTATTTCAGCAAAAATTTCTTTTGCTTTTGTAATACGATAAAAAATAAGTTCTTTTCTATCGTCCTGATTCATAAAATTATTCCTTCTTGAGTTACACTTTCATAAAATGGAGTTATTTTATATTTTGATTGCCAATCTTTCAATGTCAAAACTATGGGGCTAATTATTTTACCTATTTCAAATTCGATTTCGTAAAGAGGGTATTTTATTTGCTTTTCGTTGTATCTTGTAACTGAATCTTTATCTAAAAGTATTAATAAATCAATATCTGATTCTTTTTTATTATCGCCACGAGCATAAGAGCCAAAAAGAATAACAATTGCAGACGGTTCAATAGATTTTACTGAATTTTTTATCATCATTAAAATCTTATTTTTCTTAATCATAACATTCAATTTAACAATATATCAATTTGACAATATTAAATTTATTTAGCATAATTTACAGCCCTAGTTTCTCTTATTACAGTAATCTTTACTTGTCCTGGATAAGTCATTTCGCTTTGAATTTTTGTTGCAATTTCATTTGATAGAATTTCGGTTTCTTTATCTGAAATTTTATCTGCTCCAACTATAACTCGTAATTCTCTTCCTGCTTGAATTGCATAAGTTTTTTGAACTCCAGGGTAAGATAATGCTAGGTCTTCGAGTGTTTTAAGGCGTTTCATGTAAGACTCAACAACTTCTCTTCTTGCACCAGGTCTTGCTCCGGAAATAGCATCGCAAATTTGCACAATTGGGGATAATAAAGTTGTCATCTCCATTTCGTCGTGGTGAGAGCCAATTGCATTAACAATTTCGGGAATTTCTTTGCATTTTTCGGCTAATTTAGCACCATAAACAGCATGTGGCAATTCTGGTTCTTCATCGGGTACTTTTCCAATATCGTGAAGTAATCCGGCTCTTTTTGCTAATTTTGAATTTAATCCTAATTCTGCAGCCATAATTGCACACATATTGGCAACTTCTCGTGAATGTTGTAATAAATTTTGCCCATAAGAAGAACGATATTTCATTTTTCCAATCATTCTAATTAATTCGGGATGAAGTCCATGTACGCCTAAATCAATAGTTGTACGCTTTCCAACTTCAATTATTTCATCTTCGACTTGCTTTTTAGTTTTTTCAACTACTTCTTCAATTCTGGCAGGGTGAATACGTCCATCGGTAACAAGCTGATGTAGTGCTAAACGAGCTATTTCTCTTCTTACCGGGTCAAATGCCGATAATACAATAGCTTCGGGAGTATCGTCAACAATAATTTCTACACCGGTTGCAGCTTCTAAAGCACGAATATTTCGTCCTTCACGACCAATTATTCTACCTTTAATTTCGTCATTTTCAATATTGAAAACTGTAATTGAATTTTCAACAGCATGTTCCGATGCAACACGCTGAATTGTTTGAATAACAATTCTTTTAGCTTCTTTATTTGCTGTAAGTTTAGCTTCTTCAATCATTTCGTTAATAAGCGACATTGCCTGAGTTTTCGATTCTGCTTTCATAGACTCAATAAGCATATTTTTAGCGTCTTCGCCACTCATTCCCGATATTTTTTCTAATTGTTCGACTTGTAATTTATGAAGTTTCTCTGTTTCTTCATGCTTTTTATTTACAAGTTCAATTTGTGCTGTTAGATTATCTTTTACTATGTCAACTTCTCTCTTTTTCTTAGCTAACTCATCATTTCTTTGATTAAGACCTTGTTCGCGTTGCTTAATTCTATTTTCAGCTACAACAACTTTACTGTTTCTTTCGGCAATTTGTTTTTCGTGTTCAGCTTTAAGCTGTAGGAATTTTTCTTTAGCTTGAAGCATTTTATCTTTTTTAATTACTTCTGCTTCATTTTCAGCTTCTTTTATTATACTTTTTGATTTCGATTCTAATGCTTTTTTTATTATTACAAAAGATATTCCTCCGCCGGCTATAAAAGCAATGATACCAACAATTAATGAAATTAAATTCATACTTATATATATATTAAATTAAACATAAAAAAACCCGCACAAACTTTATAGATGTGTAAGAAAACCCGGTTACGACATGGGTGGAGCTACTATCTTTTCTCTGTATTCCAACGGTCAAAATTAATTGACACCACTAGGGTTAAGGCCTGACATTAAAAAAACAAGATTACTCCAAATTTAGTAATGTTGAGTTTCTACCAATTATAAAGAATTATGCGGGCTAATTCTTAATATTTTAAAGAACCTTATTGCTTTTGCAAATAATCTTCTAATTCTTTTTCGATTTCTTGCAGTTCGTTAACTAATGGTTTTTTATCTTGATTATTTTCAAGTTCTAAAACCTTAGAAACATATTGTAATGCAGCCATAGCAAGAAAATCCTGAGTATCTTTATCAGTATATTTTTGCTTATATTGCATAACTTTATCATTTATTAATTTTGCTGCTTTTCGTATTTTTTCTTCTTCTTTTACTTCAATTCGCAAAGGATAAAAACGGTCAATTATATTTAAATTTATTGATAATTTATTATCTTCCATATCCTGTGCTATTTATTTAGTAAAGCTATACATTTGTCTATTTCCCGCACCATTTTGTTAATTCTCAGTTTTGCATCGTTTGGTTCGTCATTGTTAACCAATGCTTTTGCTAATTTCAACTGATTATTTTTTAATTCTAATTCGTTTATTTTGTTTTCGCAACTATCTAGTTGATTATTTTTTTCGATTAATTCGTTTTTTAATTTAGTAATTTCGTCTTTTTTAAACTCATACAAAGAAATTAGCTTATTAATTTTTTGCTTTAAACTAACTATCAATGTATTTTCATCCATCTATTTTTTGTTTTTATATTTCTACAAATTTAACACACTCACATCAAATATAAAAGTTTTATTAACAATTTTTCTTAATTTGGTTGTAATGTGTTAATTATTAAGATTGTTTGAAGTTTGAGGTTTAAAGTTTGAGGTGATGCGATGAGCGATAGTCGAAGTGTTGCTAACGCAGTTAACCAGCTAAATGCAAAAAAAACTTAATAAAATAGCTTTAAAATCTAATTGTAAATCAATTTTTATTGATTTTTATAAAAAGAATTTTTACATCTATTATTATTTTATAATTTTACAAACATTAAGAAATTAGAATTTTAGGTAAAACTGCGTAGCAACAATTTAACCATTTAACAATGAACTACAAACCAAAAACAACAAACATTTTAAACTAAAAATATATGCTATTTGATTTAGAATTAATTAAAAAGGTTTACGAAAACTTACCTTCAAAAATTGAAAAAACTCGTAAATTATTAAATCGTCCTTTAACTCTTAGTGAAAAAATTTTATATGCTCATTTG
>MENC01000098.1:9794-11159 GCA_001768155.1 Bacteroidetes bacterium GWA2_30_7 | reverse complement strand
CCTGATAATTGCTAAACATGGTGCAGATGCCGATTTAGCTTTTGCTACTAAAGAAAGTAAAGAAGTTTATGATTTTCTTGGCTCAGTTTCAAATAAATATGGAATTGGATTCTGGAAACCGGGAGCTGGAATTATTCATCAGGTAGTTTTAGAAAATTATGCTTTCCCTGGTGGAATGATGATTGGCACAGATTCTCATACTGTAAATGCCGGTGGATTAGGAATGATTGCAATTGGCGTTGGAGGTGCCGATGCTTGCGATGTTATGGCAGGTTTAGCTTGGGAATTAAAAATGCCGAAATTAATCGGAATAAAATTAACCGGAAAATTAAATGGCTGGACTGCACCAAAAGATATAATTCTGAAAGTTGCCGGTATTTTAACCGTAAAAGGCGGAACTGATGCAATTGTCGAATATTTTGGAGAAGGTGCAACTTCAATAAGTTGTACCGGAAAAGGAACTATTTGTAATATGGGTGCTGAAATTGGTGCTACTACATCAACATTTGGTTATGATACTTCAATGGAACGTTATTTAAGAGCTACAGGACGTAACGAAGTTGCCGATGCTGCAAATCAAGTAAAAGAACATTTAACCGGAGATGCTGATGTTTATGAAAACCCAGAAAAATATTTCGACCAAGTTATTGAAATCAATTTATCAGAATTAGAACCTCATGTAAATGGTCCATTTTCACCGGATTTGGCAACTCCAATTTCTAAATTAAAAGAAGTTGCAATTAAAAATGGCTGGCCCCTTAAAATTTCTGTTGGATTATTAGGCTCTTGTACAAATTCTTCTTACGAAGATATTTCACGTGCTGTCAGCCTTGCAAAACAAGTTGCATCGAAAAATTTAAAATCAAAATCTGAATATTTAATTAATCCTGGTTCTGAGCAAATTCGATTTACAATCAAACGAGATGGTTTCCTTGATGTTTTCGCTCAAATTGGTGCAAAAGTATTTACAAATGCTTGTGGACCTTGTATTGGTATGTGGGATAGAATGGGTGCAGAAAAGCAGGAAAAAAATACAATTATTCACTCTTTTAATAGAAATTTTGCAAAACGTGCCGATGGTAATCCAAATACTTACGCATTTGTTGCTTCTCCCGAAATAGTTACAGCAATGGCAATTGCAGGTGATTTAACATTTAATCCGTTGACAGATTATCTCACAAATGAAAAAGGCGAACAAGTAAAATTAGATGCTCCATCTGGTGATGAATTGCCTAAAAAAGGCTTTGCTGTTGAAGATGCTGGTTATCAGGCTCCTGCTGCTGATGGAAGCAAAATAAACATTGCAGTTTCTCAAAATTCCGACCGTTTGCAATTATTAGCTCCATTTGCTGCTTGGGACGGCAA
>MENC01000098.1:6972-9757 GCA_001768155.1 Bacteroidetes bacterium GWA2_30_7 | reverse complement strand
GGAAAATGTACAACCGACCATATTTCTATGGCTGGTCCGTGGTTAAAATATAGAGGACATCTCGATAATATTTCAAATAATATGTTGATTGGTGCTGTTAACTTCTTTAACGAAAAAACAGATTCAGTTAAAAATCAAATAACAGGTGCTTACGAAAGCGTACCAAAAGTTCAGCGTCAATATAAAGCAAAAGGATTTGGCTCAATTGTAATTGGCGATGAAAACTATGGCGAAGGCTCATCACGCGAACATGCTGCAATGGAACCACGACATTTGAATGTAAAAGTAGTTTTGGTTAAATCGTTTGCACGTATTCACGAAACTAATCTGAAGAAACAAGGAATGTTGGCACTTACTTTTTCTGATAAAAACGATTATAATAAAATTCAGGAAGATGATAAAATTGATATTTTAGGATTAAAATCATTTGCATCCGGTAAACCATTAAAAATGGTTCTTCATCATAAAGATGGTTCAAAAGAAGAATTTAATGTTAAACATTCTTATGGCGAAGGTCAGATTGAGTGGTTTAAAGCGGGTGGAGCATTGAATATTATAAGAAAACAAATAAAAGCATAAACATAAAAAAAATTAAAAATGAACGATAAAACAACAAAAATTATTTGGACTAAAACCGATGAAGCACCAGCACTAGCTTCTAATTCTTTATTACCAATTGTTAATGCTTTTACAAAAGCAGCAGGTGTTGAAGTTGAAACAAGTGATATTTCTTTGGCAGGACGTATCATTGCAAATTTTCCTGACTATTTGAAAGAAGAACAACGAATGCCCGATTATCTTGCCGAGTTGGGCAAACTTACTTTAACAAAAGAAGCAAACATTATAAAATTGCCTAATGTAAGTGCTTCTGTTCCTCAATTAATTTCAGCCATACATGAATTACAATCAAAAGGTTATAATATCCCAAATTACCCCGAAGAACCTAAAACACAAGAAGAACATAAACTTGTAGAGAGATTTGCAAAAATCTTGGGAAGTGCTGTAAATCCTGTTTTGCGTGAAGGAAATTCAGACCGTCGCTCTGCAACTTCTGTAAAGAAATTTGCTCAAAAAAATCCTCATCGAATGATGAAACCATGGAGTGCTGATTCAAAATCGCATGTAGCTTACATGACAGCTAACGACTTTTTTGGAAACGAAAAGTCTTTTGTTGCTCAAAATAGTAACGGTTTTAAAATAGAATTTACAAATTCAAATGACGTTAAAACTGTTTTGAAAGAAGGCTTAAAATTTACTGCAAACGAAATAATTGATGGCACTTTTATGTCGGCAAAGGCATTGAAAGAATTTTATGCACAACAAATTAAAGATGCAAAGGAAAAAGGCATTTTGTTGTCTTTACATTTGAAAGCTACCATGATGAAGGTTTCTGACCCTGTTATGTTTGGATACGCTGTTGAAGTATTTTATAAAGAAATTCTTGATAAACACGCCGATTCATTAAAATCAATTGGCTTTAACCAGAATAATGGCATTGCCGATTTGTATGCACGTTTAGAAAAACTTCCTATCGAAAAACAAAAAGAAATTGAAGCTGATATTCAGGCTTTGTATCAAAAACAACCAGCACTTGCAATGGTTGACTCAGATAAAGGAATTACAAATTTACATGTTCCAAATAATATAATTATTGATGCTTCAATGCCTGTTGTTATTCGAGATGGCGGCAAAATGTGGAATGCAGCAAATAAACTTCAAGATACAAAATGTGTAGTTCCCGACAGATGTTATTCTACATTATATCAGGTTGTAATAGACGATTGTATTAAAAATGGTCAATATAACCCTGCAACTATGGGAAGCGTTGCAAACGTTGGTTTAATGGCTCAAAAAGCAGAGGAATATGGCTCACATCCAACAACTTTTATTATTAAGGAAAATGGGACTGTGAAAGTTGTTGCCGAAGATGGTTCTGTTTTAATAGAACAAGCTGTTGAAAAAGGCGATATCTGGAGAATGTCGAGAGTAAAAGATATTCCAATAAAAGATTGGGTAAAACTTGCTGTTACAAGAGCAAAATTATCGAATACTCCAGCAATTTTTTGGTTAGATAAAAATCGCGCACACGATGCACAGATTATAAAAAAAGTTGAATTGTATTTAAAAGAGTATGATTTAACTAATTTGGAAATCAAAATTATGTGTCCTGACGATGCAATTCGTTCTACACTAGAAAGAACCAGAGCCGGAAAAGATACAATTTCTGTTACAGGAAATGTTTTGAGAGATTATTTGACCGATTTATTTCCAATACTAGAGCTTGGTACAAGTGCCAGAATGTTGTCGATTGTTCCTTTATTGGCTGGTGGCGGATTATTTGAAACCGGTGCAGGAGGTTCAGCACCAAAACACGTTCAGCAATTTCTTGAAGAAAGCCATTTAAGATGGGATTCGTTGGGCGAATTTCTGGCTTTAACAGTTTCGTTAGAACATTTAGGTTATAATTTCAATAATAAAGTAGCACTGGATTTAGCAAAAGCACTTGATAATGCAGTTAGTAAATATCTCGAAAATCAGAAAGAACCATCTAAAAAAGCTGGTGAGCTTGATAATAGAGGAAGTCATTTTTATCTTGCAATGTATTGGGCACAGTCTCTTGCAGAGCAAAACGAAAATTTATTTTTGAAAGAAAAATTTATTCCAATTGCTATGCAACTGGTTGAAAACGAAGGTAGGATTGTAAGTGAAATAGCCTCAACAGTTGGAAAACCTGCTGATATTGGCGGATACTATTTACCTGATGATAAAAAAGCAAATCAAGCAT
>MENC01000098.1:324-6963 GCA_001768155.1 Bacteroidetes bacterium GWA2_30_7 | reverse complement strand
AATATTGAGATTGAAGCTAAAAAAATGAATACTAACATCAATTTGCTGATAAATAAATATTACTCTAAAATTATTATTACAATTATCGTTTATATTTGCGAATTATGTTATAATTAATAAGCCTACTATGAAAAGTTTAAAAATGAAATATTGCCACAAAGACACCAAGACACAAAGTTTTATAAATAATTAAAAATCTGAATTATCCAATTTGTGCTTTTCTTTGTGTCTTTGCAATTTTGTAGCAAATTAACTTTTTGGAGTAGGCTCATTACTAATTGAGTGATATATTTTAACCAGTTTATTTTATGCACATGAATTATTTTATTAAATTCAAAAAAATAACATTATATTTAGTTATAGTTTCTTGCTTTACAAGTTTTTTAAGTGCTCAAAATTCTAAAAAGTTTCCACCCGAAAAGCCCAAATTAATTGTTGCTTTGGTAATTGACCAAATGAAAAATGATTACATATATAAGTATTGGAACAAATTTGAAAATACTGGTTTCAAAAAAATAATTGGTGAAGGAGCTTATTGTCGTAACACAAATTATGATTATATATTTACACAAACTGGTGTTGGGCATGCAACTATTTTTACAGGTGCAATGCCTTCGTATCATGGAATTATTAGCAATTATTGGTATAATAGAACCAAAGATATAAAAGTTTATTGTGTTGATGATGACAAGGTTAAATCGACCGGGACTAAAAATGATTTCGGAAAAAAATCACCTCGCAAATTGCTTACAACTACTATTGGAGATGAATTAAAGCTATCAACTGCAGGTAATTCTAAAGTAATATCAATCTCTCTTAAAGATAGAGCAGCAATAATTCCGGGAGGTCATACAGCAAATGGAGCTTGGTGGTTCGATACAGAATCAGGAAATTGGATTACTAGCAGTTATTATATGGATACATTACCAAAATGGGTAAAAGAATTTAATGAAAAAAATTATCCCGATTTATATATAGAACGCCAATGGACACCTATCCTTCCTATTGAGCAATATACCGAAAGCCTTGAAGATAATAATAAATATGAAGTTGGATTTCTGGGAAATAAAATTACTTTTCCATACGATTTAAAAACAATGCGTGGCGATAGCAAAAGTTATGAATTACTATTAAGTACTCCTTTTGGTAATACATTAACTAAAGACTTTGCTTTAGCAGCAATTTTAAATGAAAATTTGGGTAAAGGTTCTTATACAGACTTTCTATCTGTAAGTTTTTCTTCAACAGATTATATTGGTCATTCATTTGGACCATCTTCAATTGAAGTAGAAGATACATACATTCGATTAGATAAAGAAATAGCTCATTTTCTGGAATTTATTGATACTAATTTTGGAAAAGAAAATGTTCTGGTATTTCTAACCTCCGACCATGGAATTAGTGAAGTACCAAAATATTTGATTGATAAAAAGATTCCTGCCGGATATTTTAATTATAATTATGCAATAACTCTTTTAAAATCTTATTTGAATGCAGTTTACGGTTATGGCGAATGGGTAAAAACATATATGACACAGCAAATATATTTGAATCGTATATTAATTGAAGATTCTAAGCTTGACCTTGAAGACGTTCAAAATAAAGTAGCTCAATTTTTTGTTCAGTTTACCGGAGTTGCAAATGCTACAACTGCTACAGCTTTACAAAACAGTAATTTTACAAATGGAATTAACGAAAAAATGAAAACTAGTTATAATCAGAATCGTTCTGGCGATGTATTAGTTAATCTTGAACCAGGTTGGATTGAAGAAAATTCAGAAGCAACAACTCATAACTCTGCATATACTTACGATACTCATGTTCCGCTTATTTGGTATGGATGGAAAATTAACAGAAAAACTATAACCCGAAAAATTTCTATATCAGAAATTGCCCCAACTATTTCTACATTACTAAATATCCCCTTCCCTAACGGATGTATGAGTGAGCCGATTATTGAGTTAACAGAGTAATTTAAAAGTTTGCAAATGGTGTTTATTCAAAAGAATTTTTCTTTACTAAATTATAATACTTTTGGAATTAATGTAAATGCGTTAGAATTTTTCGAATATTCTGAGCTTGAAAATCTAAATGAATTATTCAAAAATAATGTTTTTGATTCTATTTTTTTTGTTTTAGGTGGTGGAAGCAATATTTTATTTAAAGATAATTTTAATGGATTAATTATACATCCACAAAATAAAGGGATTGAAATAATTGAAGAAACTTCAAAAAATGTTTTATTAAAAATTGCAGCAGGAGAAGAGTGGGATAACGTAGTGGAATATGCCGTGAATAAAGGATTTTATGGTATAGAAAATCTATCATTTATTCCAGGAAATGCAGGTGCCGCTCCCATTCAAAATATTGGAGCTTATGGTGTAGAAATTAAAGAAATTATCAAATATGTCGATTATTTTAATATAGAGAATGGAAAAATCGAACAATTAAGCAACTCAAATTGTAAATTCGGTTACAGAGACAGTATTTTTAAAAACGAATTAAAAAATAAAATAATTGTTACGAATATTTACATACATTTAAGCAAAATTGAAAATTACCATATTGATTATGGAAATATTAAAGATGAACTGAAAAATACAAAAATAATTAATCTTAAAGCCGTTCGGGAAGCAGTAATTAATATTAGAAGAAATAAACTTCCAGACCCTGCAATTATAGGAAATGCTGGGAGTTTTTTTAAGAACCCAATAGTTTCAAAACAATTATTAAAAGAGATACAATCTGATTTTGAAGATGTTCCTTCATTTTATGTTGACTTATGTAGTGTAAAAATCCCAGCCGGTTGGTTAATCGAAAAATGTGGATTTAAAGGATTAAAGATAGGTAATGCAGGAGTTCACGACAAACAAGCTTTAGTGCTTGTAAATTATGG
Source organism: Bacteroidetes bacterium GWA2_30_7 (assembly GCA_001768155.1). Classification (GTDB taxonomy): domain Bacteria; phylum Bacteroidota; class Bacteroidia; order Bacteroidales; family GWF2-33-38; genus GWA2-31-9. The sequence continues at coordinate 4,067 of MENC01000098.1, read as the reverse complement.
GAAAGCTAATGCAAACGAAATTATTGAGTTAGCAAACGAAATTATATCAAAAATTCAAAATAAATTTGGAATAAAGCTTGAACCCGAAGTGAATATTATTTAAAATAAATCAAATCGTTTAACACTCTTCAAACTTCAAATCTTCTACATCAATTCTTCAGGATTTTCAATACAATTTTTAATATTTATTAAAAAACCAACCGAGTCTCTACCATCAATAATTCTATGGTCGTAAGATAAAGCCACATACATCATAGGACGAATTACTACTTTTCCATTAATCGCAACTGGTCTTTCGACAATATTGTGCATTCCGAGAATTGCAGATTGCGGGGGATTTAAAATCGGAGTTGACATTAATGAACCAAAAATTCCTCCATTAGATATTGTAAAAGTCCCACCGGTCATTTCGTCAATTGTTATTTTGCCTGTTCTACCTTTTTCGGCAAGCGTTGCAATAGTTTTCTCTATTTCAGCAAGATTCATCTTTTCGGCATTTCTTAAAATTGGAACCATTAAGCCCTTATCGGTTTGAACAGCTACACCTATATCGCTGTAATTATGATAAATAATTTCGTCACCATCAATATATGAATTTACTTCTGGAAATTTTTGTAAAGATTGTGTAACAGCTTTAGTGAAAAACGACATAAACCCAAGTTTTACTCCATTTTTTTGAAAAAAAACTTCTTTATATTTCTTTCTGATTTCGATTACTTTAGACATATCAATTTCGTTGAAAGTTGTAAGCATTGCCGTTTGATTTTTAACTGCAACAAGTCTTTCACTCAGTTTTTTACGAAGCATCGAAAGTTTTTTTCTTTCTTCAAGTCTATCCGTATTTATAGGTTTAGAAGACTTATTTAGTATATTTAAAACGTCTTCTTTCTGAACTTTTTTATTTAAAGTTTTTAAATCGGATTCATTAATATGGTTTGCTTCTGCAACTTTTTTTGCTAATGGAGTAATCTTAATACTATCAAAATCATGCTTTTCCTCTGAATTAAATATTGGAGATTGAATAATTAGTTCAGTTTTTTTAGCTTTCGTTGTTGAAGTAATATTATTATCAGTTTCGATTTTTGCAACTACCGAACCAACTTTAACTAATTCACCTGCATTAACTAATATAGATATTATGCCCGAATCTTCTGCTGCTAATGTAAGAGTAGCTTTATCAGATTCTATTTCAGCAATCTCCTGGTCTATTTCAACAAAATCACCATTTTTAACCAACCAATTTGAAATTTGAACTTCAGTAATTGATTCTCCCGGGCTAGGAACTTTTATGTCAATTGTCATTCTGTTTAAATTATAATTTGTTGGAGCAAAAATAAGAAAAAAGTTGTTATATTGTTTGAAGTTTGATGTTTGTTGACAAGTTAGAATAAAATTACATAATGGGAGTTTACTCTAATAATTTTCTGTAAATTTGTACAGTAACTAAAATATATATTATGAAAAAAATATTTTTACTAATATCTGCGTTAATGGTTGTAAAGATGTCATTTTCACAAAGTTCTATATTTGTTGAAAATAAATATTCATCTAATTTTGAAGAAGCCTATAATTTGTTTCCAGATATACCTAAAGGAATATTAGAAGCAGTTTCGTTTACAAATACAAGATTTGAGCATATTGATTCAACTTTTGCCGAAAGCTGTACCGGAATGCCAAAATCATTAGGAGTAATGGGTTTAGTTTTAGAAGGAAAAAACTATTTCAGAAATAACCTTTTGTATATTTCAGAGCTAACCGGATACAGTTTACATGATATAATAAACTTGCCTGAAATAAATATTTTAGCTTTTGCAAAAGCATTTCATTTATTATCTGTAGAAAAAAATATAAATTCAAATAAACCAGAAGAATATAAAGATATACTTATAGCTTTAAACGAACTACCTATAAATGATAAAAATAATATTGGAAACGATTTTGCTTTAAATTCTTATGTTTATTCGGTTCTAACTTTTTTGAACAAACCAGAGTTTCAGAAATTTTATAATTTTCAGAAATATGAAATTAATCTGAAATCTGTGTTTGGAGAAAATCTTAAAATACTTTCTGCTCCTGAAGTGAAAATTTCTGATAAAATTATTCAAAATAATAATGGAGATGTTTATAAATCAGCAGATAAAACAGCTTGTCCCGATTATCCTTTTTCTGTTTGCAGTTGGGTAGCTTCACCAAATTATAGTTCGCGAAGTGGTGCAACAATTTCATCAATTACAATTCACACAGTTCAAGGAACTTATTCAGGTTGCATTTCTTGGTTTCAGAATACTTCGTCAAATGTATCAGCGCATTATGTGGTTCGTTCTTCTGACGGGCAAGTTACACAAATGGTTACTGAAGCTAATAAAGGCTGGCATGTTGGAAGCGAAAATCCATATACAATTGGTTATGAACACGAAGGCTGGGTTGATCAAGAAGGATGGTACACCCAAGCTTTATATCAAAGTTCGGCAAATATAACAAGAGATGTTTGCAACGATTGGAATATTAACCCATTAAGAATGTTTTACAGAGATACTCTCGACGATGGTACTGTTTTAGATTATGGTGTTCATAGTCAGGGTGCAGAAGGAAGTTGTGTTAAAATAAAAGGACATCAGCATTATCCTAATCAAACACATGTTGACCCTGGACCGAAATGGAACTGGAATATGTATTTCAGATTGGTTAATCAGGGATATAATTCTGTTACAAGTTATACTACAGAAACCGGAAATTTTTATGATACAGGTGGTTCGGGTGCAAGTTATGGCGATGATGAACGCAAATTTTGGTTAATTAAACCAACGAATGCATCACAGGTTACTTTAACTTTTACAAGTTTAAGTCTTGAAACTAATTACGACTTTCTATATATTTACGACGGAGAAAGCGAATTCGCTCCATTAATTGGTCGTTTCAATACACAAAATCCCGGAACAATAACTTCTTCAGGAAATGCATTATTTGTAGAATTTCGTTCCGATTGTGCAACCATTTCTACAGGATGGGCTGCTTCTTGGACTTCAACTTCGATAGATAATGTTGCTCCAACTACCTCAATAACAACATCTGGAACATGGAAAACTACAGATTTTGATGCAACTTTTTCTGACCAGGATGGAGGTTCAGGAATAGAAAAGAGTTTTTATCAGGTTCTAGAATTTGATGGAACAGATTGGGGAGCAAATGAATCACGTGGTTTTTTTGCCGATAATTTCGATAATACTTTAAACGCAAAATGGACTTCATTAGTAGGTACATGGGCAAATTCCAGTGGAAATTTAACACAAACCGACGAAAGCCAAACTAATACTAATATTTATGCATCATTAACTCAAAATTTATCAAACAGATATTTATATCATTTTTATGCAAAAGCCGATGGTTCAGGCACAAACCGGCGTTTTGGATTTCATTTTTTCAGCGATAACGGAAGTTTGACAAACAGAGGAAATTCTTATTTTATTTGGTTTAGAATTGAAGACCAGACTTTGGAATTTTTTAAAACAGTAAGCGATAATTTTACAGCAGCCGATTATGTTGTTCCAAATATTGTTACAGTTGCCGGACAATGGTACGATTATAAAATAATTTATGACCGAACAACCGGAAAAACAGATGTTTACAGAGATAATGTTTTGTTAGGTTCATATACTTATACTTCGCCTTATTCTGATGGAAATTATATTTCTTTCAGGTCGGGAAATTGCCAGATGTTTGTAAATGAGTTAAAAGTATATCGT
>MENC01000098.1:0-278 GCA_001768155.1 Bacteroidetes bacterium GWA2_30_7 | reverse complement strand
ATGATATTCGAAGTCAGAATCCTTCACCAACGGTTTTTGGTGCAAAAATTAAATCAATTGTAAATGATGCTAATGGAAATTTATCGTCAATTGCATACCACGATTTGAATGTTGATTTTACTCCACCATCTGATATTTCGACTGTAAATGATGGTCAATCAGCTGATATTGATACAATTTCGGTAACATCTTCATTGTCGGCAAACTGGATTGTTTCAGAAGATGTTAATTCAGGTTTAAAACGTTATTGGTATTCAATCGGAACTTCGCAGGGAGCA
>MENC01000097.1 GCA_001768155.1 Bacteroidetes bacterium GWA2_30_7 | reverse complement strand
TTTCAGTTGTATCAATATAAAAAGCTTCTGAGCTGATAGTTCCGTCATCTCTCCACCATTTTTGAATACCTGTATTTTTGTTCACATCTTTGTTCAAAAAGCCAGAAAAAGATCCATTTTCATACCATTCTATATGTGTCCAAATATCCAAACATTTATTAAAAAAATCTTCACATTCCTTTTTCCCACTTTTAAACCAATGAGTACCCCGACCAAAATCATTATCCCAATCATAAAATTCCTCTCTTTCTCTTTCACCGCTCATGTAATATGTGAGTATTTTTATCTTTTTACCGTTTTTGTATTCTGCATATGCGATTATTGTGTCATTTTTATATATTGTATCACAAATTACTCCGGTTAACATGCTATCTATATTTTCATCTTTACAAAAACTCAAAATATTATAATCTTGAGGAAGATTAAATTGCTCAATGACCACTTCTTTATTAATTTGTGAAAACCCGTAGATATGACACAATATTATTCCTAATATTAAAACTACTTTTAACATTGTCTACCAGTTTGTATCAAAATTACCAATTACTCTAGGAAATGTAATCCAATAGTAACTATCTAAACTTGTATAAAATGTTCCGTTTGGTTTAACAGGGTACTCTCCACTTAAATTCGTTTGATATACTCTTGCATATACATAACCTTTTTCTGCATTTCCATTTTTTAAAAGGATATTTCCTTCTCTTGCTGTTAAATAAGTGACATTTTTCGTATATAGTATGTAAGACTCAATTCCTGTTCCTCCTAATCTTTGATCTAACGCATTTAATCGAGACCCTCTCAAAGATTGATTAGGTTTAGAAATTGCTAGAATTTCAATACCAGCAGACATTGCAGAAGTATTTTTGACGGGATCACTAAACGTTACAAAACCTGTATAAGAAATATCTCCCGTATTCATATTTACAGCTTCAATAAGAAGTGGATTATCAAAATTAATTAAAACATTTCCACCAAACTCATAATCCAGCGAATAATTACTCAATCCATAACTACCAGACATATAGTCAGCCTCATTAAGAGGTGTATTTTTATCAGCAATTACACTATTGTTATACATTCCTGAGCCACCATTAATAGGATCGCTAGGAATAGTACTGTTTTTTCCATACCAGGAATTTGGCATATTTCCATTATAGCTCAATGTCCAAACCTGGTTTTGTAATGCTTCGTCATTTGACATTCCATTTCTACGATTTACCAAATACTGAATTGCATTTCTGACTACGTTATATATTAACCAAACTACTACTGCCGGCATGTTTCCACTCGGGTCGGTAAATTTTAAAGGGTTATTATTGGCGTAACAGTATCTGTTCATTCCAAGCGGACTTTGAGGCGATAAAAAATTATCAGGCGAAAGCATACGACCAAGCACTGGGTCGTATAATCGTCCGTTCATATTTATTAAGCCAAAAGCATCAAGGTGTTCGTGTCCGGTAAAGCCTCGGTCGGTTATTGTGCTTGTAAAATCGTCGTCAAATGCAGGTATTAAACTCCAATCTAGTGGGTTTCGTCTGCGACCCCATGCATCGTAACTTAATTTTTCTTCAATATTACCAGATTCATCAGTTATTGCCAGTATTGAGCCTAAATAATCAGTATATGTATAATGCATTGTGTATGTATCGCTTTCTTTTACACATATTGCTGCCAAACCATCTCCTCCGTGTATATAATGAACTTCTTTAGTTTCGGTACTAGCACCATCGCCTAATATTATTTTTTCGTAATTTGCACTAAAATACTTTGTTTTTTCTTTTTCTCCATCAAAATAGAATACTGTTTTGCGGCGTTCGCCATCTACTCCGTAGGTAAAATGTAAGGCTCTATCGTTTTCGGATATTATTGAGGCTTTGTTAAATTCGTTCCATGTTATATCCTGGTTAAATGATGGTATTGCATTGTATGTAGTTGCATTTGCATTATCGACCTGATTTACTGCATGTGGTCGGGCAGGATCGTAAAAATAATTTCCTGCTTCGGTTTTGTAATTTATATTTCCATACGAGTCGCTTGTTGTTTCGGCAATAGTATTTTCTTGAGTGTAATCATCAATTTGAGTTAATTGGTTAAAGTTATCGTAACTGAAAAACTCTTTTTGATTATTTATAATATCGGCTCTTGATTTTAAATTGCCCCGTGCCATATCGAAATCGAATGTATAGTCCATTACTCCGGGGGTTTTAAACTCTTGTGCAAAACCATAGCTGTTGTAAGTTTTATTGGTTACTTTTCCACTGCCCGATGTATATTGCGTAATCTGCCCCAGTGCGTTTACTGCGTCCATTTTCCAAATACTGTTGCCGTTGTCGGCTCGTTTTAGCTCAAGCATAATTCCTTTGTCGTCGTAACTGTAGTTTACTGCAAATCCCGAAGGATATACTGTTTGGGTTAAGTTACCAAAGTTATTGTATTTATAACTGGTAACAAAGTTTTCGGCATCAATTTTTTCGCTGAGTTGTGTAACTTGTCCGTAATTGTTGTATTTATATAGTTGCTCTGTTCCGTTTGGTGCTGTAACATTGCTTAATGTGCCTTTTAATCCGGCATCATAAGTGTATGTATATACATCTGCACCACCGTTAAGTGTTTTGGTCTTGATACGCCCCAGCTTGTCGTATGTCATAGTTGTTGCAGTGTTAATATCGGTGCGGGCATCTTTCTGGTATATAAGTTCGCCGATTGAATTATAGGTGTAGTTTGTAATTCCGGCATCAGGGTCGTCGAGTATGGTTTGTCTGCCATAGTCATCATAGTACATCGTAACTGTGTTTCCGTTGCTTGTAATTGTATGTGGCAAGCCTGAAGCGTAGTAGGTGTAGGTTACAGGAATAGTATTAGTTGTTGCTGTTAATAATAAACCTGATGCATCGTATTCTTTTGATGTGGTTTCGCTTGTAACATTATCTGATACAGTTACTTTATTATTTAAGTAGGTATATGTGAATGTTTTATTATTGTCGCCGGAATGCAATATTCTACCATAATTATCATAATCGGTAACTTTATATTCTCGAATATCGCCCGAATAATATGGTAGTGAAGTGGCATATAACAAACCCTTAGAATTATAATAATTTTCAACTGTAACTGTTTTGTTATCAAATCCTATTGTTTCTGTTAGGAGTTTTCGACCAAACGAGTCGTAATATTCTTTTATTTCGGGTATATTGTCGCCCCACTGTCGGATGTAATAAACTACATTAGTTAAGCTTCCTGAGTACCAATTAATTGAGCTATTAACTTTTTGATGGTTTGGCAATGTGGTTGTGATTAATCGTCCAAAATTATCGTATTGATATGATGTTGTAAGTCCGTTAATGTCTTTTTTGGTTAACATATTGCCTGTACGATTATCGTAAGTGGCTTCGGTAACAAAGCCCATGGGATTTGTGGTTTTAACAGGGAAACGTCCTTTAGAATCGTAGTCAACTGTAGAAAAGCGCAAATCGGCATCGGAAGGAGTAACTGTAGTTTTTTTGATATTTCCGAAATAGTCGTATTCGTATTCTGTTAACACATTTATAGTTTTAGAGGGGTCGGTAGTCATATCTTTTAAGTTACCGTTATCATAGTAATTATATTCGATACTGCGTGTGTAATTGCTTTCGCCTGTTCTAGTATTTGTAATGGTTTCGGCACTTACACGATTAGGATATACTGAGCCTTTGGCAATATAAGTATAGCTTTTAGTTGCAGTTGCAGTTGTTCCATAGTTTGTGGTTTCAGAGGTAAGGTTGCCATTTAAAATATCGGTAGTATTATATTCGTAATCTTTGGTAATGCTAACACCGGTAAGTCCATCAACAGACTGTAGTTTTGACTGATATACAAAATATCTTTTATCATAGCCGCTGAAATGATAAGCATTGTTAGTAAGGGTTTCTGTTTTAAGAGTTGAACCTCCTTTTTTAATTAATGTGCTGTATAAAAAATTACCAAACAAAACTTTACCATCTTGCGAAGTAATTGAATTTTGAAATGTATTAGTAATTTCTGTAAGCAATGTACTGTTTGTTAATTTAATTGAGCTAAAACCAAGAAAACTATTAACATAAGGGTTATATTTTGGTGTATTGTACAAATAATCTGTCTGGTTTATTCCACCCAAGCCATTATCAGTTTTAACGGAGCGTACAAGATTAAACGACATAAGGTTAAGATTGTTATTGATACATACAGTACTTTTTGCAACAGGTTCATACACAAATTCGGTTTTAAAATTCATACCGTTTGTGATTGCCTGTACAAGGTTGCGTTGTTCGCCTTTGTGAAAACTTACTTTATCGCTATTAATTAAAAAATCCAGTTGTCCATCGCCATTAAAATCGCCTATATTAAATTTTGGACTACCTCCGAATAGAGATTTCAGATAATCAAATTCTTCTGTTTTGAAATTATTAACTGTAATATCTTTTCCTTTACCATAACTATAATAAATTTTTATTTTATTATTATTACTCCACCAATCAGCCTGATTAAATTTAATAATATCTGATTTGCCGTCGTTATTAAAATCGCTGACAAATATTTTATCATTATCGGCACTAATTGGAAGCGGGCAATATCCCTGAACAAAGCCATTGCCTTTAGAATACCATATTTCGTATATATTTACAGTTAATATTTCATTTACAACAAGGAAATCGGTTTTTCCATCGCCATTAAAATCACCCGGATAATATCCCTGTCCTAAATACTCAGTACTTACTGAAATTAAATCGTATATATTCGGGTCAGTAGCATTGGGTTCTAATTCATAAGTTGTAGTAGAAGATGTATTTTTTACCATTATTTCGGTTTTTCCGTCACCGTCAATATCAGTTAAGGATATATTTGACCCATTAATAATATTAGATGCCGGCACAAATATATCAATGCCCAATATGGTATATGGCATTGATGATATTGCATGTTTAGACATCGGATTTAAACTTGTAGAATTTGAACCAAAAAATACATTACTTTCTATAATAAAATCTGATATACCATCGCCATTAAAATCTCCTGTAAGAGGTGCCGTTAAATTATCTAAATATAAAATTACTGGGCTTTCTGTTACAACACCATTTTTTAAAAAATTTAAATTAAGAACATACGAATATTGTGAATTTGCAGCAGGGTTTATAATTGTAGGGAAGTCTGGATGCCATGTTAAATCAAATACATCAATATAGTTATCCCAGTCTGTATCAGATGGGTAAGTTTCAGGTTCATATTTATTACCATATTCATCAGTATAATAACCGGCATCGCTATAATAAGGATTAGGGATAAAATGTGGAATAGGATTTTGCTTTATAGTAATAAATTCGTCTTTGCCATCGCCATTAAAATCGCTAACACTTACTGTATGATATGTAGGTGTAATAATAACATAGCCATTTGGTGTAAAAGAAATAGGAGTACTATATGAACCTCCATTATTTAAATACATTTCGCAAGCATTACTAAAATCAAAAATGCTTTGAGAGTATTTAATATAATCGGTATATCCGTCTCCATTGTAATCGCCATATAAGTAGTTATCATCAGTGTTATACGATGGAATAAAACCTGAGCTTGTTTCACTAGTGCTTATTGCTCCCCAATTAACAACAGTAGAGTTTATACGTGAACCATCGAAACCATATTCTATAACTTCGTTTAATTTGGAACAAAAATCATCGGTAGTTTTCAAATATTTGAACTCATATTCTTTAACGGTGTTTCCGTATTGCTTGGTTTTTATTTTGTTTAACAAAATATCATTTCTGACTATTGAACCTGCTACATACAGGTCGTTAACATCTGCCCTGTTTTCATAGAAAAATTCAATCGAATTATAAGGATTTAGTCCTGCTGTGGCATTTCCTGTATATTCAATTTTATCGATTCTGAAAGTGCCATCGGTATTGTTTTCGGTATATGTAAATGTAATGTAGTTGCCGTTATTGTCGGTTACCTTATTAATTAACCATAATAAAACAGCAGTATTACCCTGTGCTTCGATACAAGAATTATTGGTATTGCCATATTCGATTATAGAACCGCTTTTTGTTTTTACTTCAAAATAAATTTTAGCTGTAACAGTACTTGTTGCTTGAGTTATTTTGGAAAAATTTTCGGTTTCGGTATAATATCCTGCTAATGTACTTGAGTAAAACATTTTTTGTCCATCAATGGCAAATACATCAGTATTATCTAATTTAATTTCTTTGACTTCTGAATTGTAGTAAATTGTTTTATTTGTTCGTGTAATTGCCGACATGCCTGTAAGTTCCCAGCCTATGCCAAGTAATCCGTTACCAGCCTGACTATTATATGCTATTGAAACATTTGGTTGCATTCCGGCTGTTCCGGGGGGTATAATAATAGGTATATTGTAAGTAGCTGCTCCTGTTGGCGATACAGCATAACTTCCGGCAGTGCTTCCTACAGCTAATGATGTAGTAAAATTACTTACAGGGTCAATATCTGTTGTATTGTAACTTGCATCGAAGGTTATATTTTCGTCAAGTCTTGCAACAAATTTCTGTCCTGCACTACCTTTTGTCCATTTAAAACCTTTTTGCAGTTTTATATAATCTCTGCCAACATATTCTTTTGAAGTAGTGCCTTGGTCGGTTTTGATTTCCCAATTTCGGTCATATACTTGTGCTGTAACTGCCACACTTAGCAATAACAGACATATTATATTTATTATTTTAGTTATCATTTTTTTATATTTTTCTGAATAGTTTATTTTTCTTTACCATATTAACAATTTAACATTTCGATAAAAACTCAGTGCAAAGCAATTTAACAATGTAACAATTTATCAATTTCAATATATTTCAGCAACACGCTTGAAGGTGGCTATTGCCACGCTTCAAGGTGTTCTTAATCATTTTTTAATTATTTTCCAAACTGCTGTTTTATCGGCAATTATTACCTTCATTATATATGTGCCTGTTGGCTGCATAGAGAGGTCAAGCTCTGTGGTTTCGCTTCCAATTTGAGAGTTGTAAAGTTGTTTTCCGAAAAGGTCGAAAACTTTCACATTGTTATCGGTGTTTTGTGGCATGTTGCTAACATTTAGCGAAAGTTTTCCTTCGGTAGGGTTTGGATAAATTGTTATTTCAAAATTGTCTATTTTATCTTTTATAACAAGTTGTTTTTGTTCGAGTTGAGCGGTTTCTTCATGTGGTGTATTTTTAGAGTTTGAATTTACACTTGTCATTTTACTTGAGCTACAAATCAAAAGTATATCTCTATGTTTACGATTGCCTGCATCGTCATAACAATAGTTTACTGAGGTTTGTGCATAACTTATTATGGTAGTTAGCATTATTGCGGTTATTGTTATTAAATGTTTCATAATATAATTTTTTTATAACCCTGCCAGAGTTTAAAACTCTGGCAGGGTTATTTTAAGGTTTAAATTATTTTGAATTATTGTTTTCGATTGATTTTAACCTTTTTTCGAGGTCAATAATATAGAGCGTAAGCTCTTCTATTTTTTCCATCATACGGCGGTTCATATCCATAATATGCAAGCCTTCGGTTTCGACTGTGGCAGCTGATGGAATATTGGGCAGGTGTTTATTTTTTGCAATAAACTTTTCGAGTTCGGGGATTGAAAGCATTTTGTAGTCTTTGTCGAATACGTAGTCGCTCCAATCTCCAGCATCATCTATTATTACTTCGGTTTTTACTTTTATTTTGCCATCAACTGTTAATCTTTCTGAAGGATTGCTACATCCAATACCAACATTGCCGTTTTCATCAAAAGTAATCAAATCAATATCATCGTTTTGAAAAATAAGTTTACCTGCTCCTTGTGAGTTTCCTGTACCAGTCGCTAATATACTCCATTTTTTTGAAGAACCTAGAGCGAAACAACAACCAGCTCCTTTATTCCCAAGATTATCAATATATAAATAATTGTCGTTAACTCCTGAACCAATCATTGTTGTTAAATCACCAAAAACAGTTAAATTTCCATGTATTTTATGATTGCTTACCATATTTTGTTGGTCAGTTCCAATATTAATATTGTTACCATCGCAAGTAATAATATCACAAAAAGAAGGCAAGGCTTGTTTTCTTATAATTTTATCATCTCCGTATACAAGCATACTTGGTGTTTCGGTTGTTGTAAAATCGGGAATTGTTTCAATTTTAACATCACCTGCAACGTGGAGTTTGGCATCAATTGTTGCGGGGTTGCCAATAGCCATTTTTCCGTTAAGCACTTTAAAATCGCCAGTACTTGTTAATTCAA
>MENC01000096.1 GCA_001768155.1 Bacteroidetes bacterium GWA2_30_7 | reverse complement strand
GGAACATTTTTTTCAAATTTTAATGTCAATGAATTATAGTCTGGAAAAGTTTTTAAAAATATTGAAGAAGCAACTTGTGGTGAACCAATTAGAAATCTATTTCCAGATTCATCATTATAAAATTCGACTTTATAAGAAACAGGAGAATTTTTTGTATTCAAAATAGAATCTGTATAAATTGTGTCGTTAATCCCAGATAATGAATCAATTAAACTCAGATTGTTTCCCCATAAATCATTTGAACGATAAATTAAATATTTATAAGGACCTGGAGCATTAATGCTGTCAAACTCAATAGGTTTAGCCCATGCTAAATAAACTGAACCATTATTTTCGTCAGTAAAATTAATACTTACGTTTGTAATTATTGGAATACCTCTAACTAAAGGCGAACATTTTTCTTCAGAAGCATAACCTTCTGCACCATCTTTCCAAAAAGATGTAACCATATAGCAATATTCGTAACCTTGCAATAATCCTGCACCGTTATTATTATCAATGTAAGTAGTGTCGTTATAGCCATTTATAGTTGAAATTCGTTCATATCCAGTGTATGATGGAACTCCGGTTTCGCAAGAATCAGGAATAAAACCAGATGGACTAACTTTTCGATAAATATAATATCCGGCAGCTTCTGTACATAAATTTCTATTCCAATTTAATTTAATATAACTATTTGATGGTTCGAGTGATAAATTTTCGGGAGCTGGACCAATAACATTTATCAAAACATTCTTTAAATCAACGAGATTCAAATCGTAATAATCGTCGGTAGCTTTAAATGTTACTTGATAATTTTGCTTTCGCACATGGCTACATTTTGTATTCCATAAAAAGTTTGAACTTACGCTTCCTTTTCCAACCACAGGTTGATAAAATTGTGCTGGACTATTGGTTAAATATAATGGTCCGCCTGTTCCTATCAAAGTAATGTTATCATTATCAATATCTGTTGCTTTAACCTGAAAAGTAATTGTTGTGTCAACACCAACGCAGATTTTTTTTGCGGTAGTAATTACCGGAGGATGGTTATCGCTTTCGTAAACTTCAATTTGCATATCTCTTACAATCTTTCCAATTTTTTTGTTAAATCTCCATTCCTCAATAACAATTGCAACATTATAAATGCCCGTAATAATTGGGACATCCCAAATCAAATCGCCTGTTATTGAATCAATTGAAATTTTATTGCTTGCTAAGGGCAATGTGTATCCTGGAATTTCTTGACCATTTTCTCCTGTGCAAATTCCTAATTTGTACGAAATGCTATCGCCATCAGGGTCATAAGCTGCCGGATTATGTATAAATAATCGCCCTTTTGCTGCTTTATCTATTGGTGGATTTAATAAAATTGGAGTGTTGTTAAAACCAATTTCCGGATTAATTTGCAATATTGTTTTAATTGAAAATACAACATTTACAGAATTTGGAATATTATTTACTCCATAATTTCGGTTTGGGTCTTCAACAACAATTACAAAAGTTCCTGGACCTGGATAGGTATGTTGACCAATATAAACATTTTTTTTATAATTGTTTGGAAGCATAATTTCCTGAATCCTTGATACAACTGTGGTAGAATTATCACCCCACATTACTTCAAGTTCGGGTCTGTCTGCCGGACTTAGTGTGTATGTAAAAGTTGTAACTGTTACTTCATAAGTTAATGCTGAAATTTGACGATAAGTTATTTCACCGGCTCTATTATGTGTCGCAAACACATTAAGTTGACTTAAAATAACTAATATAACGATTAAATAACGCATTAAATTTCTATACTAATTTCTTGATTTTTTTTTGTTATTTGAAAACCTTCTTCAATTTCCTTATACTTAAATATCAGCAAATTAGTTTGGTCGGGAAATACTTCAAAAAATGTTTTATTCGAAAAAACCAGCGATTTAATTTTGCCTTTAAAATCAATTTCAAAATTAAGCCATGTTGACTCAAAGTTTGTTTTACTGTCAACGAACGAAATTTCTTTTGTAAATTCTTTATTATTAATTGATAACTTAAAATTTTCAAAAAGAAAACTATTAATAAATTCTACTTTGTCGTTACTAAATTTTTCATCAAAATTTATTGCTTTATTGTATTGATGTATCAGCAAATTTTGAAAGTCATCGGAAAAAAATTTTACAGAAATCTTTAATTTTGAGTTTGTTTCGTCGTAATCAATATTTGTAAACGAAATATGCAGCGGATGCATCGCATTAGTCGTTAAAAACATAGTAAATAATAATATTGAAAATAAACTTTTCATTCAAAAGTAAAAGTAGTAAAAAAAAATATCTTTGTCATTCTATAAGGCTTATATATGAATATTTTTAACTTTTATTTTAAGATTGGTATTAATCACATTACAGATTTTGCAGGTTATGACCATATTCTATTTTTAGTAACTCTGTGTGCAGTATATTCTATTATGCAATGGCGACAATTATTATTACTTATAACAGCTTTTACAATAGGACATTCAATAACTTTAGCGTTAGCGATATTGAATATTATTATAATTCCGAGCAAAATAATTGAGTTTTTAATTCCATTGACAATATTTGTAACGTCAGTTACTAATATATTCCAAAAAAGTACTACTATTTCTACAAAAATTCTCAGACTAAAATATATAACTGCAATGTTTTTCGGACTCATTCATGGTTTGGGATTTTCAAATTTTTTGAGAGGAGTTTTAAGTTCCGAACAAAGCTTATTTAAACCATTATTGGCATTTAATCTTGGACTCGAAGCTGGGCAATTTGCAATAGTATTTTGCTTCATTATTATTTATGTTATTCTGAAAAAACTATTGAAAGTTAATGAAAGGGAATGGAATTTATTTTTTTCGGGAACTGGTTTTGGAATATCAACAATTCTTATGTTTGAGCGTTATCCTTTTTGAAATTAAAAATTGTAAAAAAATCTCATAGAAAGTTCGTTTTATTAACTCATGTTACCCAAAAAAATAATTTATCACGCAAAGCTCGCAGAGAACGCAAAGGTTAAAGACCGCAGAGAAAAAATCATTAATGATTTTTCTCTTTGTGTGAAATAAATTTTGAAGAGAAAAATAAAATAATCGTTTAATTATCCTTATTCGTAACATCACTTAGGATTTGTGAAATAACATGTACATTTGATTAAGCTCCAACAGAGTCTCTGTTTACAGGACTCTGCGTTAATAATTGACGCAGAGTACTTTTCAGGAGACTCTGCTTTAGGTAGGTATATAATCATGTTATTTCGTTACAATTACTTATTAAAATATTTGTCATAAATTTCCCATAAAATCTCACTTGTTAGAGGTTTGTTTTTAAATTCTTTTATGTCGGTGTAGCTTTCGGCTTTAAGCAAGTCGTCTGGATTTAATGATGTTGTAAGCATTACTATTACAATTTCAGCTTTTTGAGCTGGGTCTAATTTTTTGTATTCTTCGAGAAACGACCAACCATTCATAACCGGCATATTTATATCAAGCAATATTAATGATGGGGAAGGATAGTTATTGCTTTCTGAAAAGAATTTGCCTTTATTGGTTAAAAATTCTATCGCATCTTTGCCATTTAATGCTACATCTATTTTTTCTGTTATTTCAGTTTTTTTAATTATGTAACTGTTATAAAAATTGGTTGCATCATCATCGTCGATTAACAGAATACTTTTTAGTTTCGGTTTCATATATAGTTGTTTAAGAATTATTTGAGGAACATTGTTAAATTGTTACATTGTTAAATTGTTACATTGTTGCTATGCTATAAATTTCTAAATCCTAATTTCTAAACTTTTATATCCTAAATTCTAAATTATAGGTAATGTGAAATAAAAAATACTTCCTTTATTTAATTCTGATTCGACCCATATTTCGCCTTTATGTAAATCAATAATTTTTTTGCAATAAGCTAAACCTATGCCAGTTCCTTCATAATCATTTCTATTATGTAGTCGCTGATAAATAAGAAATATTTTTTCAAAGTGTTCTTTTTCTATTCCAATTCCGTTGTCTTGTATCGAAAATAACCAATGTTTTTTTTTCTTTTCAGCTTTTATTTGAATTATTGGCGAAATATCTTTTTTTCTGAATTTTAGGGCATTGCTTATTAAGTTTTGAAATAACTGACCAAGTTCTATTTCATATCCAGATAATTCGGGTAAGTTATTTATCTGAATTTTTGCGTTTGATTCTTTTATCGAAGCATCTAAATTTCTTAAAATTGTATTACAAATATTATTACAGTTAACTAACGTAAGTTCTTTGTTTTTACCTATTCTTGAATAATCAAGTAATCCTTTAATCAATAGTTTCATTCGTTCAGATGATTTACGAATAAAGTAAAAATATTGTTCAAAATCGGCATCGAATTTTCCTCCAAATTCAGCTTGTATAAGTTGTGTAAACGAAATAAGAGATTTTAATGGCTCTTGCAGGTCGTGTGATGTAATGTATGCGAACTGCTCAAGCTCTTTATTCATTCTTATTAATTCTTTATTCTGACTTATTAATTTTATTTCTGCAAGTTTGCGTTCTGTAATATCTATTGATAGTATAAATATCCCTTCCGGAATTGGTTGAAAAGATAAGTCGAACCAACCAACAGAACCATCCGGAAAAACAAATTCGTTTTCTAAATGAATACTTACACGTTCAACAAAGCATTTCAAATATATATCATATATTGGTGTATTTTCAATTCCTGGATATAGTTCAAGAACAGTATATTTTTGTAATTTTTCTCTAGTATATTTCGAATGTTTAACGAATGTATCGTTAACATATAAATATCTCCAATCGAAGCCAATTATTTGAGCACCTTCGAGCATATTATCTAAAGTGTACATTAAACGCTTTTTAGCTTTTTCAAGTTCTTCTTTAGATTTTACTTTTTCAGTAATATCTCTGATTGCTACAATTGTATAATTGTTTTCTTTTAAAAGAACCGGATTTAGTTGAATGTCAACAAATGCTTCATCTCCATTTTTTTTATATATTTTGAAGGATTTATCAGAATCCATTGTTCTTTTTTGAGGAGATTCAAAATACTGTTTTACATATTCATTATGTTTTTCAATATTTTGCGATGGAATTAACATATTTATATGTTGTTCTTTTAATTCATCTGATTTATAACCAAATAATAACTCTACTTGATTATTTACCATAACAATTTTCCCAGTATTATCAACAACTAATAATGAATCGGGATTTGAATCGAAAGTTGCTTTATAAGTTTGAAATGTATTCATAATATTGTTTGAAGCTTGAGGTATGAATTATCGGAATGCTTTGTGCGTAGTATAAGAGTTTAAAGGTTACAAAATAAATAATATATTTAATTCACAATGATAAAAAATAATTACAAAGAATTTAAAAATAAATAGTATGTTATAAAAATATATTTAAGTCGTTATATATTGTCAATAAGAAAACTCATTGTTTTAAAAATTTACTGTGTACAATTGCTTATACTTCCGTCCCCAAAATCGTAAATCCTAAATCAGTAACACGCTTGAAGGTGGCTATCGCCACGCTTCAAGATGTTAGAAATCAGTAACACGCTTGAAGGTGGCTGTCGCCACGCTTCAAGGTGTTACTTATTTCTTAATTACTTTACCAGAAAAGAACATTGAAGTTTCGTCATAAATTGTAAGATTATAAATACCTTTTCCTAAATTGCTTATATTTTTTAAGTTAATAGTATTAAAACCATTTTTTATATAATATAAATCGTTAGTTAATTCTCTGCCATTTATATCTATTAGCTTGATTTTTAAATTGGTTGCAGCATTTGATGTTAAATCAATATTTAGTTCGTTAATAAATGGGTCGGGATAAATTGTTTTAATATCAACGTTATAATTAATTTTACAATTAACTGATATTGGTCCATAAAATTTGAATTTTCCATCTATATCAACTTGCATTAATTTATAATAATTTATTCCATCAGATTTATTTGGTGATGAGAATGAATAGTAATTAATATCATTAACAGTTCCATGTCCGTTAACAAACCCAATTTCGGAATAATTTATACCATCAGTCGATTGATGAATATAAAAACCTGAATTTGATATTTCGCTTAATGTAAACCACGAAATGATAACATTGTTATTCTCCAATTTACCTTTTAAATCAGTTAATTCGACTGGTAAAGTAATTATTTTACTTTTAGTTTCACTTATAGTTTGAATTTCGGAAGATTTAGTAATCATCGCAAACGATACCGAAGCAAAATCTTGATTAACACTCGATTTCATTATAGCAGTTTCATCTAAAAGTCCATCAAAATAAATTTTATTTAAGGTATTGTTGAAATTTTGGTCTAATTGTGCACCAATATTAACTCCACCATTTTTATTTTGAGTTGCTAACGTTTGATTTGATTCTACATCTAATTCTCCATTTATATAAATTTTCATACCCGAAACATCCCATGTGGCAACTACATAATACCATATATTGGCTTCTAATTTGCTCGAATACAACTTTTTAGATGTATTATTATTGAAAATTGCAAAAAGCAAACTGCTATCGTTCCATAATTGTAGCGAATATTCTTCGTCAGAAAAATTCTTTTTATCTCCTTTATGAATTATTCCTCCATAATCTTTGAACGTGTTAATACTGAACCACGATATTAATGTTCCATTTGCACCTAAACTTAAATTGTTGTCGTCGTTTAAATGAATGTATTGAGAATTTCCATTAAATGCAACTGCTTTATTATTTATACTTGAGTTAAATAATGGCTCGTTAATTTCAGATTGATTATATTGATTTATGGAATTGTTATTATAATAATTGTCAAAAGACCAAAAGGTTGCATAATCATTATTCCAAATAGTGTCGTTAAATAAAGCAGGATTACTACTTCCAAAGTACATTTCAAGGTTATTATATTGATTTGCTTTTAGTGTATCGAAAAGAAGCCAAATACTTATTTCGCCGGTAAATGAATTATACTTTTTAACTTTGTGTTTTATTCTGATATTGTTTACGTTATAAAATATAATATCTGAGGCATCGTTTTGGATAATTTTGCCTCCATTTGCAGTTGAAATAAAATCGTTATCAGTTACATTTAACAAATATACAAAGTTGTACAAATCTGATTGCTGATAGCTTCCG
>MENC01000095.1:7159-7895 GCA_001768155.1 Bacteroidetes bacterium GWA2_30_7 | reverse complement strand
CTTGTTCTGCAAGTTTATGGAATGCTAAAGAAAGGGTTAAGAAATTTGCTGATATTGGAGCCGATTATGTTTCGGTTTTTACACCATATTTTGTACTTCCAACACAAGCAGGATTAATCGATTTTTATACTCAACTTGCAGATTATTCGCCAATTCCAATTGTCCTTCATAATGCACCTGAACGTACCGGAGTAGATATGTTGCCCGAAACAACTGCTCAACTTGCAAAACATAAAAATATAATTGGAATAAAAGACGGAAATAAAAAACTTGACCATCTTGCAAGTATTATTTTTTTAACCAAAGATGAGGATTTTTGCGTTTTTACAGGAAAAGATACAACAGCATATCCGATTATTGCATTTGGTGGAGCAGGAACTTTTACAGTTGCCGGAAATATTATTCCAAAAGAAATGATAGAAATAACCGAAAAAGCATTATCAGGAAATTTTGTAGCAGCAGAGAAAAAGCATTACGAATATTATAAATTATTTGAAGCTCTTAGATTTGAATCAAACCCAATGGCAATTAAAATGGCAATGAACCTTATGAATTTACCTGCTGGCTGGCATCGTTCCCCACTTACTCCATTAAGCGAATCGAAAACTAAAATTCTGAAAGCAATTATGATTGAGAAAGGTTTAATCTGATTTACGATTTACGGACACTGAGGCTCTCGAAGTGTATGATTTACGATTTACAATTTACGATTTAACTGCGTAGCAATAACAAACTA
>MENC01000095.1:0-7124 GCA_001768155.1 Bacteroidetes bacterium GWA2_30_7 | reverse complement strand
GCCACAAGTGCCAATGTTGGACCTGGTTACGATATTTTTGCATTAGCTCTTGAAGAACCTTATGACGAATTTCGTATCTCTCTTAACGATTCAAAAAAAATTTCTATCGAAGTAGAAGGAAATTTTAATAATATACCGGTAAATATTACCGAAAATACAGGAAGTCTTGCAATTACTGAGCTTTTTAAAAAAAAAAATATTGTACAGGGAGTTCATATAAAAATAATTAAAAAAATGCCTTCCGGCGGTGGTCTTGGAACAACAGGAGCATCGGCTTCTGCCTGTATTTATGGAATGAATAAATTATTAAATTTAGGTTTAAATAATAACGAGTTAATTGATTTTGCAAGATATGGTGAAGTTGCTTCAGGCGGTTCGCCACATGCCGATAATGTTGCAGCTGCAATGCTTGGCGGATTTGTTTTAATAAAAAGCTACAATCCGGTTGATGTTTTGAAATTAGAAATGCCAAAATTTACTACAGTTCTGGCAGTTATCAGGAAAAGTCAACGAACAACGCGGGGTTTTATAACTTACGAAATTGGTCAGGAAAAACTTAAAGAGCAAATGGCTCGTTGTTCGAGAGTTATACATGCAATTCATACTAAAGACATTGTTGAATTTGGAAATGCAATAAGTGTTGACCACATTGCAGAACCAGTTAGAGGTGCAGCAATTCCATCGTATTGGGAAATAAAGCAAAAAGTGCTTGAAGCAGGAGCTTACGGATTCACAATCAGCGGTGGAGGTTCATCAGTTATAGCTATTTGCAACGATGATAATTCTCAAAAAATTGAACAAATAATGAAAACCGGATTTAACGAAAATCCAAATTTTATTCAAACGATTGTTACGCATAATTCTAACAAGGGAATTGTTGAAGTATAAAATGGATAATTCAAATATTACATTAAAAAAATTATTAAATAATAAGATTGCTGGGTTGATATTTTTATTAATGATTATTGGTTTTTTTTTAATGGCTATTTTAATCTTTTTTTAAATGGATAAAAATTTGAAAAATTCAATTATCGTTGAAAGAAATACTGAAATTGAAGGAAAGGTTTTTGAAAAAAAAATTATTGGAGGTGGATTTTTAATTGTAATGAACGACAATAATATATTGAATTTTAGGAATGTTACTAAGTTAAAACATATAAACTATATGTTAATTGATTGGTTTTTAGAAGAAGATGATTCTATTTCCAAAAAAACTAAAAGTGATACCATTTATATTTTCAGAAATAATCAAAAATATCATTTATTTTAACCCCCAAAAAAATTAGTAAATATTGAAGTTAACAATTTGCCAGAGTAGTTGCTTTTACTTTCCAAACTAAAAAAAATCATAAACCAATCCTTGAGTACTCATTTTTTTATACTTTTATTAAAAAATTTCAGATAAATGTTTGTATCATATAGAATTGGGCATAATTTATACAAATTGAAACTTTAATATTCAATTTGCATAATTTTAATAAACATGTATAATAAATCAAAGTTTTAAAACATTTATTATTTCAGAAATAACTAAAAAACCTAAACTATCATTTTGAATTGCAATAGCATTAGTTTATCTTTGCACTCCTAAAAAAATATAAAATGATAAAAATTACCCTACCCGATAATTCTGTAAGAGAATACCCTGCGGGTGTTACCGGTTATGAAATAGCTAAAAGTATAAGCGAAGGTTTAGCTAATGTTGTTTTATCAATTACAGTCGATAATAATTTATGGGATTTAACTCGCCCAATTACCACAAATTCAAGAATTAAGCTTCATAAATGGGAAGAAGAAGAAGGCAAACATGCCTTTTGGCACTCATCGGCACACCTTTTGGCTGAAGCATTAGAATCGTTATATCCTGGAATTAAATTTGGAATTGGTCCAGCAATAGAAAATGGTTTTTATTACGATGTTGACTCTGGAATTCAGACAATTACAGAAGCCGATTTGCCAAAAATCGAAGCTAAAATGAAAGAATTAGTTCAGCAAAAAAATGCCTATTCTCGCAATGATATTTCTAAAGCAGAAGCATTAAAACTATTTAACACAAAAGGAGATAATTACAAAGTTGAGTTAATTTCGGAACTCGAAGACGGAACAATAACACTTTACAAACAAGGAAATTTTACAGATTTGTGCCGTGGACCACATCTTCCTGATACTGGATATATTAAGGCAATTAAATTATTAAGTATTGCAGGAGC
Organism: Bacteroidetes bacterium GWA2_30_7; assembly: GCA_001768155.1. Taxonomy (GTDB): domain Bacteria; phylum Bacteroidota; class Bacteroidia; order Bacteroidales; family GWF2-33-38; genus GWA2-31-9. The sequence goes on along the minus strand of MENC01000095.1, from coordinate 4,914 downwards.
TTACTGGCGAGGAAATGAAAAAAATAAACAACTAACCCGAATTTACGGAATTTCATTTCCAAAACAAAAATTACTCGACGAATATCTTGTAATGCTCGAAGAAGCTAAAAAAAGAGACCATCGTAAAGTTGGAAAAGAATTAGAATTATTTACATTTTCACAAAGAGTTGGTCAAGGGTTGCCATTATGGTTGCCAAAAGGTGCTCAACTTAGAGAAAGATTAGAACAATTTCTTAAAAAAGTTCAAAAACAGTATGGTTATCTGCAAGTTATAACTCCACATATCGGACAAAAAGAATTATACGTAACATCGGGGCATTACGAAAAATATGGAAAAGATTCGTTTCAGCCAATTCATACACCTTGCGAAGGCGAAGAATTTTTGCTTAAACCTATGAATTGTCCTCATCATTGCGAAATTTACAAAGATAAACCTCATTCATACAAAGAATTACCATTGCGACTAGCAGAATTTGGTACAGTTTATCGTTACGAACAAAGCGGTGAATTACATGGACTTACAAGAGTTAGAGGTTTTACACAAGACGATGCTCATATTTTTTGTACTCCAGACCAACTTAAAGAGGAATTTATAAAAGTTATTGATATAATTCTTTATATTTTTAAAGTTCTTGATTTTAAAGATTATACAGCACAAATTTCGCTTCATGACCCCGAAAATAGAGAAAAATATATTGGCTCAGACGAAAATTGGGAAAAAGCCGAACGAGCAATAATTGAGGCAACTCAGGAAAAGGGATTAAATACGATTATTGTAAAAGGAGAAGCTGCATTTTATGGTCCAAAGTTAGACTTTATGATAAAAGATGCGATTGGACGAAAATGGCAACTTGGAACAATTCAGGTTGATTATAATCTTCCCGAACGATTTGAACTTGAGTACATTGGAGCAGATAATCAAAAGCATCGTCCAGTAATGATTCATCGTGCTCCCTTTGGCTCAATGGAGCGATTTGTGGCTGTTTTAATTGAACATACAGGCGGCAAATTCCCATTATGGCTTACTCCAGAGCAAGTTGTTATACTTCCTATCAGCGAAAAGTTTAATGATTATGCAAAAAAAGTTTTAAATTTGTTAAATAATTACGATATTCGCAGCTTCGTTGACGATAGGAACGAAAAAATAGGTAAAAAAATAAGAGACAACGAGTTAAAACGAATCCCATTTTTACTTATAGTTGGTGAGAAAGAATTTGAATCTGAGACAATTGCAGTAAGAAAGCAAGGAGACGGAGACAAGGGTGTAATGTCAATTGAAGGATTTGCAACATATATAAATAAAGAAGTTTCAGAAGAATTAACTAAAATATAACATATTATAAATTAAAAAAGTAAGGAGGACAAAGCTATAGCTGATCAGAATTTTCAACGAAGGTTTTTTAGAAAACCAGACGACGAAAGATTAAAATATAAAATTAATCTTCAAATACGTGCTAAATTTGTTAGAGTAGTTGGTGAAAACATTGATACACAAGGCATTTTATCTATTCAGGAAGCATTAAGAATGGCAGAAGATTTAGGACTAGATTTAGTAGAAATTTCTCCTACAGCCGACCCTCCAGTATGTAAAATAGTTGATTTACAAAAGTTTCTTTACCAACAAAAGAAAAAATTAAAAGAGCAAAAAGCTAAAACTGTTAAAGTTGTTATTAAAGAGATTAGATTTGGTCCAAATACTGATGAACATGACTTTAATTTCAAGTTAAAACATGCAATAAAATTCATAGAAGAAGGAGCAAAAGTTAAAGCTTTTGTATTTTTTAAAGGTCGTTCGATTATGTATAATGAACAAGGAAAAAAATTACTTGAAAAATTTGCTGCCGATTTAGAAGATTATGCTAAAATTGAACAATATCCACGTCTCGAAGGAAAACGAATGTTCATGATTTTAACACCAAAACCTAAAAATAAATAAATTCACAAATAAATAATTGTATAATGCCAAAGATGAAGACAAATTCCGGTGCAAAAAAAAGATTCGATATTACCGGAACAGGAAAAATTAAAAGAAAACATGCTTTCAAAAGCCACATCTTAACTAAAAAGACTATCAAAAGAAAGAGAGACTTAACAAAAACTGCTATGGTAGCTCAATCTGATGAAAGTAATATTAAAAGACTTTTAGGTTTAAAATAAAAAATGTTTTTATTTAATAGTAAAAATTAGTAATTAACCAGAGTGAATTAGCCGAAAGATTCCGATAATAATCGGAACGCTAACCATTCAAAAAATGTAAAAATTTATGCCACGTTCAGTAAATTCAGTAGCTTCAAGAGCTAGACGAAAAAAGGTTTTAAGTGAAACCAGAGGTAACTTCCTTGGTAGAAGAAATGTTTGGACAGTTGCCAAAAACACTTACGAAAAAGGTTTGCAATACGCATACCGTGATAGAAGAACCAAAAAGAGAAATTTCAGAGCTTTATGGATTACCAGAATAAATGCAGGAGTTAGACCTTATGGAATGTCTTATTCTCAATTTATTGGAAAACTAAATTCAAAAGGAATTCTTTTAAACAGAAAATCACTTGCCGATTTAGCAATGAATCATCCACTTGCATTTGAAGCTGTTGTAAATACAGTAAAATAATTTTACTTTCAAAAATTGAAAAAGCTATCTTAAAAGGGTAGCTTTTTTTTTGGAATTTGAAATTTGAGGCTTTGGCTTTGGGACTTTTATAGCACTAAATTGGTTTTATTGCTCTAATCATTTCTCTTTTTCCAACCGGTCCGGTAATTCTTTCAACATAAAATCCAATATCTTTCAGGCATCTACGAACTTCGCCTTTTGCACAATAAGTAACTAATATTCCGCCACTTAACATATTTGAAAAAATATTATAAAATATTTCTTTCGACCATAACTCAGATTGAACGTTTGGCGAAAAAGCATCGAAATAAAACAAATTATATGATTTCATAAATTTATATGTTTTCAAATCGTCGTTAATCTTTTGTATAACAAAGTTTTTTGAAATTTGAAAGGTTTTATTCCATTCAATTTCATGAATTTTAAGAAATTGTGATTGAAATTTGTTCCCTAAAAATTCGTTATAATTTAATTTTTCATATAATTTTTTTTCTAATGGTTTAATTTCAATTGCATCATAATTTATTTTGATAGAGTTATTTTCTGAGTATATTAAAGAAAGCAAAGCATTAAGACCTGTACCAAATCCAACTTCAAAAATTGAAATTTTGTTAAGAGATAATTGACTTAAACCTGCATCAATAAATACATGTTGTGATTCTTGAATTGCCCCATTAACTGAGTGATAACTCTCACCAATATTTTCATTAAAAATACTGTTAGAACCATCAGAAGTAGAAATAATTTTCAGCATTATTTTTCAGTAATCCATTTTATAATAGCTTCATTATCGGGGCTTGTTGATGTTGAAAATGTTGCAACTAATTTACCATTTTCGTCAATAAGATATTTTTGAAAATTCCATTTTACACTAGAATTTAAAACGCCATTTAGCTTTTTATTTGTCAGCCACTTATAAACAGGATGTATGTCTTTTCCTTTAACCGAGATTTTCTCCATAATAGGAAAAGTTACTCCATATTTACTTTTACAAAATTCTTCAATTTCGGAATTTGTACCAGGTTCCTGACTGAAAAAATTATTTGCAGGAAATCCGATAATTACAAACTTTTCGCCGCCATATTTTTTATAAACTTCTTCAAGTTTAGCATATTGTGGAGTAAACCCACATTTTGAAGCGGTATTTACGAGCATTACTTTTTTGCCTTTCAATTGAGAAAAGTCAAACTCTTCGCCATTAATAGCTTTTACTTTAAAATCGTAAAAATTACGAATATCCTGAGCATTAACTTTTGCAGAAAAAAACAGACACATAATTAATAAATATTTCATTGTCTTTTTTTACAAATTTACGAATTAATTTAGAGTTATTCTAAACTAAATAGTTTAAATTATATAGCGAGTCTCCTAAAAGGGCAATGTCATTAAGTTAAGTCTGAAAGACTTGAATTTGAATAACCTCCGATTGTATCGGAGGGTAAATCAAAGCTGAAATTAACCCAGAATGGGTTGAATATTATATTGAATCCATTCAAGATTCAGTAATTTGTTATGTTTAACCCCGAATTTTATTTGGGGTTATTCACATTAGACCTTTGGTCGCAACCTACGGTCGTCTTCGGGATTCCTCAGTATTAGATAATTAATACCTTAACTTAATGATATTGCCTAAAAGGGACTCTGCGTTATTAATTGACTCAGAATCCCTTTTAGGAAACTCTGCTGGAAGTAGAATGAAACCATGTTGTTTCGTAACAATTACTAAGTCCTCTTTCCCAAGAAGAGTATGTGTGAGCAAAATAGAAATCTGTATTCCTGTGTGTGCCTATTTTTAGACATTTTTATTTTTTATCATACAACAAAATTTTTCAAACTAAGATAATAAAAATTACTAAAAACATTATCATTTGCTAATTGAATTAGTATATTTGCTAAATTAATTAGCAAAATGGAAATTGCAGAAAAAGTAAAAATATTGTCAGCTAGTGCCAAATATGATGTATCATGTTCATCAAGCGGAAGTAACAGACCAAATACAAAAGGAGAGCTTGGAAATGCAATTTATGCAGGTATTTGCCACAGTTTTACCGACGACGGAAGATGTATTTCATTACTCAAAACACTACTTACAAATAATTGTATTTACGATTGTGCATATTGCATTAACCGCAAGAGCAACGACATTAAAAGAGCCGCTTTCACAGTTACGGAAATTGTTGATCTTACAATTAATTTTTACAGACGAAATTATATTGAAGGACTTTTTCTAAGCTCTGGAGTAATGCGTAATCCCGATTTCACAATGCAACAACTGGCACAAGTTGCAAAAGAACTTCGTACAATTC
>MENC01000094.1:16463-17721 GCA_001768155.1 Bacteroidetes bacterium GWA2_30_7 | reverse complement strand
ATAAAGTTACTGCTGCATTACTTGGATTTGAAGGCGAAGGATTATCAATAGTTCAAAAAAATGGAAAAGTTTATGTTTCGCTCGACGAAAAATTACTTTTCAAATCTGGCAAATGGGACGTTGACCCAAAAGGGCAATCGGCAATTAAAAAATTAGCCGAAGTACTTGATAAAAACGAAGATATAAATGTTATGATTGAAGGACACACCGACGATGTACCTTATGGTGGAAACGGAAATATTGCCGACAACTGGGATTTAAGCGTTAAAAGAGCAACTGCAATTGTAAAAATAATTACTTCAAATTCTAAAATTGATGCTAAAAGATTAATAGCATCAGGCAGAGGAGAATTTTTACCGGTTGACCCCGAAAAAACAGCCGAAGCACGCCAGAAAAACCGCCGTACAGAGATTATTTTGACTCCAAAACTTGATGAGTTGTTTAAGATGTTGGAATCGAATTAGTATTAATTAACAGCACTTTGTTTATAACTCTCTGTAAGGTTATTAACATCAATTTGTTTATAGCGATAGGTAATGGGCTGTAAATCTGTAACATATATAACTAACTGTGTATCTGTTAATTTCTGTGCGAATAATGAACTTTTTTGTTTTTCATACATTAACTTCGCAACGTTTGAACAACTAATTAACCAATTATTAACAAATTATTAAGATATGCCATACAGAAGACTACCAAACACAGACCAGGCAAGGCTAAGAGCCTTAAAAGCCGCAATGAAAATGGGAAATGAAACTCCTCCATTCAAATTAGCTTGTACACAAAATACTCTTCAAAAAGTTCGTTATTTTCTTCCAGTATTCGAAAAAACTCTAGCTGAACAAATGTCTGCTTATGGTTTTCAAATTAAAAAGAATAAAGAGTATATCGCTTTAATGAAAAGAGCTAAATTATATATTTCGCATTTTGTACAAGTTTTAAACTTTACAATTGCCCGAGGAGAATTGCCTAATGCTGCTCGAAAATATTATGGAATATCAGAAAATAGTGGTCAGATTCCTATTCTAAATACCGAAAAATCAATAATCGACCTCGGCGAAAAAATCATGAAAGGCGAACAAGAAAGAATTGCAAATAGAGGCAATCCTATGACAAACCCCACAATGGCTGTTGTTAGAGTTCATTACGAAAAATTTCTTGAAGCATATCGTTATCAAAAATCATTGAAAGAAACAACAAATAGAGCATTAAATAAAATTTCGGATTTGAGATTTGAAGCAGACAGCATTATTTTAAA
>MENC01000094.1:11407-16418 GCA_001768155.1 Bacteroidetes bacterium GWA2_30_7 | reverse complement strand
TTTGAAACGTGATAATTCTATGAAATATGGTGTTGTATATGTTTATAGAAGTCATGAAAAGAAAAAGATATCTGCAAAAAATAAGTTTGTAGCAGACCAATTAGATGAAAATTCAGAAGATGAGCAAAAAGAGGACTCAGAGAAACAAATTCTATACTCGCCTTACCTTTTTATAAATTAAATATATAAAGGAACTTGTAATAATAATACTAAATACAACATAAATTAATGTATCGGCACTACTCCCAATAGTGTCGATATTTTTTTCTATAACTTTAGTATATAATAAATATGAAAAAACTACTGCAAAACAATTGTTTATAAAATGAGCTATAATGGGAAGCCAAATAGTTCCACTCCAAGCAAATAAGTAACCAAAAAACACTCCCATTAAAAATCTTGGAATAAAACCATAAAATTGTAAGTGCATAGCACTAAATAAAAATGCTGTAATAAAAACTGCCCAATGAATATTTTTAGTCCAATCTTTAAAAATTCGTTGTATTACGCCTCTGAATAATAATTCTTCACCAAAAGCCGGTATTATTGCTATCATTAACATATTAGTTAAAAACCCTGAAATAGTTGAAACATTTACAAATGCTTCAGTAATTTTTTGTGCTTCACTTTCTGAATATTTCATCCAACTTTCGATTCCCGACATAAACTCCGGAAGGCTCATTTTTGAATTAACACTAGCTAAAAAGTTTATTAATGGAATTGCTGCAAACATTACAATTCCTGTAAAAAGTACAGGAAAAAGATTTGGTTTTGTTTTAATAGTTAAATATTTAAAACTGTTGTTTTCAAACAGATAGCCCAATAAAAATGGTGGAACTAAAAAAAGTCCAACAGATTGAATAATCTGAAAAAATTTAATAATGTTGATATTATCCTGATTAGTTAAATCAGTAAAAATATAAGCACTTTCAAAAAAGTTTATTCTGAATACCAATATTGCAATTAAAACCGCTAATACAAAAAATATAAAAAATATAGCAAGTATAATAATTGCAGTAATTCCTAATTTTCCAACCGGACTCAGTTCCGATAAAATGGCTTGTTTCATTAAAACTTTTTTCAAAAGTAAAATAAATTGTTAGATATTTGCAAAACTCATATTTTAATACTTTAGAATTTGTTTAAAATTAATGTTCTAGAATTAATTAACCAGCCTGTGTTTTTGGCTCCAATGGAGGATGTTACAGATTCTATTTTTAGAAAAATTTGTAAAAATTTTGGTGCCGATATGCTTTATACTGAGTTTGTTTCATCCGATGGACTTATTCGTAATGTAAACTCCAGTATTAAAAAATTAAATATTACTGATGAAGAACGACCAATTGGAATTCAAATTTATGGACATTTAATAGATGCGATGGTTGAAGCTGCAAAAATAGCCGAAGAAGCTAAACCCGAATTAATTGATATAAATTTTGGCTGCCCTGTAAAAAAAATTGTAAAACGTGGTGCCGGTTCAGGAATGATGAACGATGTTCCGAAAATGGTAAAAATGACTCAACAAATTGTGAAAGCTGTTAAACTGCCGGTTACAGTTAAAACTCGATTAGGTTACGACGATGATAATAAAAACATTGTTGAAATAGCTGAAAGATTACAAGATGTAGGTATTCAAGCAATTACTATTCATGGTCGTACACGTTCGCAAATGTATAAAGGAGTAGCAGACTGGACTTTAATAGGCGAAGTAAAAAATAATCCCCGAATGAAAATTCCAATTATCGGAAATGGAGATATTGACAGTCCCGAAAAAGCCAAACTAATGTTTGATACCTATGGTGTTGATGCTATTATGATTGGCAGAGCTACCGTTGGAAGACCATGGATTTTTGAGGAAATTAAAAATTATCTGAATAATAACGATTTGAATTTCAAATTATCACTTTTGCAAAAGGTTGAAATAGTTAAAAACCATTTAGTTTTAAGTATTCAGGAAAAAGGCGAAAAAATCGGAATTTTACTAATGCGACGACATTTTGCACATTATTTTAAAAATCTGCCAAATTTCAGAGAAACTAAAATTAGATTGTTAACTTCGTTAAATTACAACGAAATTATTTCGATATTGGATGAGATTGCTTTGAAATATATTGATTAAAGTGATAACTGGTTGATTGTGAATATTTTCGGAAACCTATTCAATATATTTGTACAACAAATTGAGGAAATGTTTATAATTAGTGCCTCTAAGAAAACAGTATGTTTTTAGAAATAACAAATTTCAATCTTCAAAAATCAAATAAATCACAAATTAAAATTACTTAATATTCAAACGGTTTTGAGAATTGAAATTTTGAGAATTGGAATTTATTTGACATTTGTTTTTTGTTTTTTGGAGTTTTCTTGCAAATACTAATTATTGATTAATCTGGTATCAATTCCCGATACAATTGATTTGTTGTTAACACTTTCTTTTATTGTAACTTCTCTTAAACTTCCAATTATTAATTTATTATTACTTTCAGAAAATTTAGCATGAACCGAAAAAGTTGCAATGTTTCCTTTATTGTCTTTTAAATCAATTGGTAAGTTAATTATTCTTCCTTTTAAATGTAAATAACGATTTGCTTTTTCTAAATCAGATTTATTGCATATAAAGTCGTAGGCTGACATTCCTATAATATCTTCTCTTTTTAAATTAAATATATCGCTAATTGAACGACTGATTTCTAATATATTACCATCAGAATTTATTTCAAAATATATGTCAACTAAGTTGTTGAATATTTTCTTATATTTTTCTTTGTTTTGACCAAATGCTTCACTATTTGCCTCATTTATAGAAACTTCTTTACTTAGCATTGAATTTATTTCCAGCAATTTCAGGTTGTTTTCTTTATACTGTTTTAATAATTCCTGATTATCTTCAAAAATTAATTTAATAGCATAATAAATATTTTCTAACTTCTCGTTATTTATTTTATCAAGTTGAATAGGTTGAGAATACTTATCCCAAGCTACCTGGCTCAACATTTTTAAGATTTCTTCTGTTTCAAGTTGTGATTGAACTGTCATTCTATGAACCTTGTCTTGTAACAGGTTAATTAGAATATCTTTATCTTTACTTTTAGACGGAATTTTACGTTCAATATTTGCACTATTGTGATACATTTTTTCTTTAACAATTAATGCAAAATGTAAAGCTTTTTCAAACTTATTTTTAATTACCCACGAATTAACGCTTCTTTTGTTTTTAATTTTTAGAATAAGTTCCGAAACTTTATTACTTATAAAAATATTTGTATTGTTTAATTCTAACGAAATGTTTAATAAATCGTTTAAATAATCAACCTCTTTAATTAACGACTTGATATTTATTTGACTAAAATTAAAAATCTGATAAATTGTAGCTTTATTTAGACCCAATAGCCTTATAATATTGTTTTTAAGTTTAAATAATGAGTCTAAATTTTCTTTCGACAAATTTCCTTTACATAAAATATTAAAGATGTTATTATCAATTACTTCAATACTACATGAAAAATTTTTATTTGCAGAATAATAAACCCAGTCAGGATTTTTAATTATTGAATATTCTTGGTTGTAAATATCAATTGTTTCTTTATTTTGTCGCCAGATTTCACTAAAGTTATTAATTGTATAATTTCTTGAAAGAGAACCATTATTTATTTCTTCAGATATAATTTTAGCTCTTTTTTCAATATCAGCATTAATAAGTGAAAGCCCGAATGTAATCCCTTCTTGATTATTTTTCTTTAAAATATTGATAATTTGTTTGTTTTCAATAAAACTAAATCCCGAACGAAGTGTAATTTGCTGTTGAAGCGAACAGTTGGTATATACAATTGACAAAAGATTGTTGTTATCTTCTGATAAATATTCAGAAATTAATAATCGACCTTCTCTGTTAGCTTTTGGAATATAAACAAAGTCCCAAACCTCGAAATATTCTCTATTATTGAATCCTACTTTTTCGGTAATTTTTTTTCTTAATTCAAATCCACGATTTATATCTTCGGGAGTAGCAGCACCTTTAAAATCTAAAAATAAAAAACCTTCTTTAAATGCTTTAATCTTAAAGCTATAATTTTCAGAGCGATACTCATCTGAACAAATTAGATGATAATCTTTTTCTTGCTTTTCTGTTAACATATTTTAGTTGTTATTTTGACGAACATTCGTTATTTATTGACAAATATACGCAAATGTTGGATTAAAGTTTCATTCCTGATGACATGAATTTACATAATTTTAATTAAAGTTTAATTCAAACTTAATATCTAATTAAAAATGAAATATTTATGAATTAAATAATAAAATGTAACTTTGTGATTATAATTTTAATGATTTTGTAAAACTAATGAGTCGAATTTTTACTTTAATTTTAATTTTATCTTTTTCAAACTTATTTTCTCAGAACGATACAAATAATCTGATTAAATACACTACTGAATTTCGATTTAAGGAAGGAATTTTTATATCATTTGAACAGGTAAAAAGTAATTCGCCGGTATCAAAATCAAAAATACAGTTTATCTCAGAAAGTGATGATGTTGATTATTATACAAAATTATTTAATCAAAAAAAAATATCATATTCTGAAAATGATAAAATTATAGATGTTCCATCAGAAAAAGTTTGGGGATTTAGCAAAAATGGAACTCTATATATACAGATGAATGATGAGTTATTTAGGATTCCTTATGTTGGAACGATTTCTCATTTTATTGCAAATGTTACACTTTATAGAGATAGATTTCAAGACCCTTTTATGTACGACCCATACTTTTCTGCATTTCCACAGCCAACTTATACTTCAAAAGAAACCCGTCAATTTTTACTTGATTTTAGTTCGGGGCAGATTTTAGAATATAATATGCAAAATGTAAGTGCAATATTAATGCGTGATAATGAGCTTTTTGATGAATATAATTTACTGAAAAAGAGAAAAAAACGTCAATTAATGTTTTTATATATCAGGAGATTTAACGAACGCAATCCATTGTATTTTCCCCAAAAGTAAGTAATA
>MENC01000094.1:4439-11375 GCA_001768155.1 Bacteroidetes bacterium GWA2_30_7 | reverse complement strand
GTGGCATTTTTTTATTTTTCGGATTGGACTCTTAAAATGTAATATTTTAAAGATAGAGAGTAAAGTAAATTTTACCTTTAATTAAAGATATTTAGAAGTTCCTTTTCCTGATTTTCCCAACACAATTCTTTAGCAGCTTGTTTCAGATTATTTTTCCATTCAATTTGTTGAATTTCATTAGTTAACATATCATTTATCAACTTTGAACAATCTTCAACTTTTCGCGACATTAATACTTCTCCAATATTATAATCCTGAACAATTTTTTTCATTTCGGGTAAATTTGAAACTAAAACAGGAATACCGGCTTGTATATAATCGAAAAGCTTGTTAGGAAGCGAATAATGATAATTCAAATTTGTATCATCCTCTAACGAAATTCCAATATTTGCAGATTTTGTATAATTATGTAACTCTTCAAAAGGAATTTTTCCGAGGAATAAAACTTTATCATTCACCCCCTCATCTATTATCAAATTTTTTAAAGATTGGGTAATATCTCCATCGCCGATTATTGCAAATATTGCATTATCAATAAGTTTCATAGCTTTTATAACTAGTTCAATACCTCGCCCAATATTTAATGCTCCCTGATAAATAATTACTTTTTTAGAAGTTTCAATAATATTTGTACTTGATTGATTTTCAGAATAGTTTGGATAGTTACGAATAACCTTAAAATCTGTTTTATACATTTTGTTATAAATGTCGGCAATTGGTTTTGAAACTGTATATGTTCTTTTGAGCTTTGGAACAATTGTTTTTTCAATAAACTTCCAGACAGATTTTACAGTTTTACGGTTTTGTAATTCAGGAACTTCGATAAAATATTCGTGCGAGTCGTAAATAATTTTCTTTGTACGAATTACCGACACTAAATAATTTGCAAGTAATGTATCTAAATCGTTGGCAACCAAAATATCAACATTCTTAAAAAGTAAAAAAAAGAAAAGCCTAATATTATATTCGATATAAAAAAATGGACCTTTATTAAAAAATAATGCAAATCTATAAGTACTGTAATTTCTATTTATTTCGAGGCTATTTGGTAATTTGCGACCAATTAATGTTACATCATAATTGTTTTTAACCAAAGTAGTTGCAACCTTATGAACTCTGTTATCGGTTGATAAATCGTTAATTACTGATAATATTACTTTTTGCAATAGATTTTTTTACAAAACTACTTAATATTTATGATTTTACGATTTACAATTTACGATTTACAGTTAAAATAATAAAAATCAGCATTATAAGAAGTTTAAAAAATATAAGTTCAATCTGATTTTCAGAGAAATTATATCAATTAATTGTAATATGCTAATAATCATCGCGAAATTAAAGCCTTCAGCCTCAGTCAGGTGTTTTCACCTGACTGAAACCGTATTTATAAGATGAAAAATATTATCAGGTGAAAACACCTGACAAAGGCAGAGAAAATTTGCGTAATCTCCCGATGAAAAATTGAGACAAGTCGTGGGAAAAATAAATATATGTCCAATTTGTCGTACACCCAAGAAAACTACTTCCCAAAAAATTCATAACAAAAAGTTAAAGTATTTTTTTAATACTTAAAATAATATAAATTTGCTTAACTAATTTAAAAAAATCTATATGAAAGCTATTTTACTTTTGATATTTATTTGTACAACGTGCAATGTTTTTTCTCAATCAATACAAATTGTAAATGGTATTACACCTGAGGTTTTAGTTCAAGATACATTTGTAAATGGTTGTGTTAATGCCTCAAATATTTTTTTTACAGGGCAAAACATTCAAATTTCATATTTTAATAAATCTAATTCAAATTTTCCTTTTAAATCGGGAATTTTATTGACTACCGGAGACTATAACGAAGCATTAGGTCCTAATAGTCAGACAGGTGCTGGAACGTCTTTAACTCCAGGACCCGGTGATAGTAATCTGGATGCAATAGCAACAGATAACACCAACGATGCATCAGTTTTAGAATTTGATTTTACACCATCATCAGATACAATTAATTTCAGATATATATTTGCTTCAGAAGAATATGACGAATATGTAAATTCTTCTTACAATGATATTTTTGCGTTCTTTTTAACAGGACCCAATCCTGCCGGGGGGAATTATGTAAATAAAAATATAGCTTTAATACCAGGAACTACAACCGCAGTTTCTATAAATAATGTAAATAATGGTTATACTTCGTCTGGAGTACCAACTGGTCCTTGTGAGAATTGTGCTTATTATCAAAACAATCTTAACGGACAATCGGTTGAGTATGATGCGTTTACAAAAGCCTTGATTGCTACGGCAGTTGTAGTGCCTTGCTCGACTTATCATATTAAAATTGCTGTGGCAGACGTTTCTGACCATGCTCTTGATTCAGGCGTTTTTCTCGAAGCGGGAAGTTTTTCATCTGGAGGGCAAATTGCAATGAATAATTTTAGTCAGGTTGGTGATAATAACAGTCTTTATGAAGGTTGCGAAAATTATTACGTTTTTTCGAGGCTCGACTCTTCTGCTTCTGCTCTTAACGATTCCGTAGAAGTGGTATTATCTTATTCAGGTACAGCACTACAAGGTGTTGATATTTCAACAACAGACACGGCATATTTTCCATATTTTCCAACTTCATTCTGGATTTCGGCAGGTCAAATCTATGATACACTTTATTATACAGCTCATAACGATTCAATTGAAGAAAATGATGAATATCTTGTACTAACGTTATTATCTGGTTGTCCGTGTAATATGAATGCAGTAACAGATACAATATTTATTTATGATGTTGCAAAAATCAAAGGTGGAATTCAGGATATGGACAATGCGTTTTGTAATGAAACTGCTCCCGATTCAATTATGATTTTTGCTCAGGTAAATATTGCAAATCCATCTTATGTGTGGAGTACAGGTGAAAACGGAGATACTATTTATGTTCCTCCAATAACTGGAAGAACTATGTATTCTGTAACAATATCAGACCCTTGCGGTAATGAAATATTAGATAGTATCCCAATTATTATCGGCAATTTTGCAGGAATTAATGTTGATGTTCAGCAACCTCAATGTAATAATGTATGTAATGGTTCTATTAACGTAACTACTAATGGTGGTGCGAATCCATTTTCTTATAACTGGATACCAAATGGAACTTCCACAAATGGTTCAGCAGATAGTTTATGTTCTGGAGGTTATAAGGTAACTGTTACAGATTCATTAGGTTGCAAATATTTTACTTCAACACCTGTAACATTAATAAATCCCGCTTCATTATCATCTTCTTCTTATATTACTAATACTACTATAAAATATTGTAATGGAACAGGTACTAATATTTCGATAAATACTACAACAGATATTTCTTCGATACAGTATTTATGGAATACCGGTGAAACAACATCAAGCATTGTTGTAAATCCTTCAAACGGTAATAACACTTATTGGGTTCAATTTCAAGATATTTGTGGGAATATTTTTACTGATAATATAACAATAAATGCTTCTAATATGATAGCTCCATCAGTAACAACTACAAATGTCCTTTGTTATAATACATGTACCGGAACTTCAAATGTAACAACAAGCGGTGGTGTAACTCCTTATACATATCAATGGTATCCTGCCGGTACCGGAAGTAGTGATTCGGGAATTGCAAACTCTTTATGTGCCGGAAATTATAATGTAACACTGTCTGATGCTGTGGGTTGTAGCAAAACTGCAAGTTTTTCAATAACACAACTTACAGATTTAATTTCATCTGTAACTTCTACAAATTCAAATTGTTTTAGTTCGTGTGATGGAACTGCTACTGTTGTGGCTTCGGGTGCTACATCGCCTTACTCTTATATCTGGAGTTCTTCGAGTATTGGAAATACTGATACAGCAGATTCTTTATGTAGTGGAAATTATTCTGTAACAATAACAGATTCAAATAATTGTGCTAAAGTAAAAACCTTTTCAATTTCTAAGCCAACAGATATAACATCGTCATTAGTTACTACAAATTCTAAATGCTATAACTCTTGTGATGGAGCAATATCTGTAGTACCAACAGGAGGAATTCCTCCATACTCATATTCGTGGAATCCTTCAAATATTGGAACTTCTGCTTCAGGTTCAGCAACGTCATTGTGTTCAGGAAATTATTCTGTATCAATAACAGATGCAAATAATTGCATAAAATCTAATATATTTACAATTACTGAACCTTCTGAAATTATTTTAACTACAAATGTATTGGCTTTTGATTCAGTAAGTTGCAATGGCTCGGCTTCGGTTTCAGCAACTGGTGGAACATCTCCATATAGCTATTTGTGGAACGATACTACTAATGCAACTACTCAACAAGTTAACAGCTTATGTAAGGGAACTTATACAATTACCGTAACTGATGCAAATAATTGCAGCAAACAAACAACTGTAACTATTTATCAAACTTCAATTGATGAAAACGATTATTCGCAATATTTTACAATTTATCCAAATCCAACTCATGATGGAAATATTAATTTGAAATTAAATGGAATCCAGCCGAAAGATGTTAAAATTAGGTTATACGATATTACTGGAAAGCAAATACTTATAGAAAATATTAAAGAACAATCTGAAATTATTAGTTTAGGGAATATTCCATCGGGGGTTTATAATTTGAATGTTGCTATTAAGGATAAGGAGTTTAATCAGAGGGTTGTGGTTAATAGGTAGTGTTAGTAAGAAAACTCCAAAAAACAAAAAACAAATGTCAAATAAATTCCAATTCGCAAAATTCCAATACTGAAACAAGTTCAGTACATGCATTCAAAACCGTTTGAATATTAGGAAATTGTAATTTGAGATTTATTTGTTTTTTGAAGATTGAGATTTGGTATTTCTAAAAACACACTATTTTCTTAGAGGCACTAATTATATTGTTAAATTGTATATAAAGATTCACGACCAACAATTTGGACACACAAGAGAATGATTATTTCCGTCATTGCGAGGCACGAAGCAACCTTTAGCTCGACGAAGTCAATCTCTACCAATTTACAAAAGATTGCTTCGTTCCTCGCAATGACGATAAAATTCAAACGTCAAACTATCTGAAAATGACAGACTAACTAAATTATAAACAAAAGAATGATTGTTAGAAATAATACAAAACAATTGCTTAAAATATAAAAATCGTCATCATAAATAATGACGATTTTTATATAAGGCACAAATTTCACAACTTCTGGTAATTAACGAACTTCAACAATTAAATATTTCGATACCTTCCAGAAATTATCGGGGTCTTTAATAGTAAGCAAACTGGTTGAATCACTTTCTTCATTAACAGGTTCAAAGTTATAAGTTCCGGTAGGATGTTTTGTAATTAATTTTGGAGCTTTTCCAGTAACCGCAATAGTAGTATTTTTTGTCATATCCGTTTCGGTAAATTCACTTTTATCCAGATTTTCACTTATCACTTTTACTCTTCTTATACCGAATACCCCACCTTCTTTCTCGACAATACTCTTGTCTTTCAGTTCTTTAAAGGTGCCGCAAGCATAATAAGTCTTATTCATTTTAGTTACCTGCTCTTCATTTTTTACTGTTAAATCCTGAATGTCTGTGCTTAATTTAGCAACATTTCTGTTCAAATCATCGATTATAAAGTCCTTATCCGATAAAGTTTTTCTTAATTCTGCAATTTGCAATTCTTGTTCGCTGACTTTTTCTTTTGTAGCTTCTAAGGATTTAAGAAGGTCATCTTTACCTGTTTTAAACTTCGACATATTTTTCTCAAGAGATGCTATTTTAGATTTATTTTCTTTAAGCAAATTGTTTATCATTTCAATATTATTTAAGATTTGCTCTTTTTTAGACGTTCCTTCTATGTCGGCATTTGAATTTTCACCTAAAACCAAATATCCCTGATTGTCTCTTATTTTATCAAGATTGTCGTCTATTTCATCTAAAATTGCAGTATAAACATCCTCAAGAGAATCGCTACGAGCTTCAATACTTTTTATTTCTTCCGAAATTTTACTATCCTGTTCATCTACTTTTACTTTTGTTTTTTCATTACAGGAAATAAGGCTTAGGATAAGTATTAAACCCAATACCATGCTTATTTTTTTAACTATTGTTTTCATAACATTTTTAAATTTAGATTTGATTAACTGATTTAACTTTTATAACTGGTTTTAATAAGAATTTTCCACCCCCTGTATCAACAACAGAAGTGTTGGCATCGAAGTCCAATAATATCACAATTGTTTTATCTGGTATTATTACTTCGTCAATGTTTATTTTCAAGCCAGATTCACTTCCGCTTGGGATTTTTAATGAGAATGTATCCAATAAATTAGTAATAAGAGTGTTATTTGTTCCGAGAATTAATCTGATTTGATTAATTTTTCCTTCGGGTATTTTTACTTTTTCGGCAAGAATAACACTCACATTATTCTGCAAATCAAGCAGATTATAAACTCCTGTATAAATAGGGATGTTAATAAAGCCTTCTGTTTCGTGCTCAACTTCTAAGCCAATAACATCAACATTTACTTGCACATAATCTGCAGGAGCATCAGTTAGTTTTATGGTCATTTCACCATAGTCTATTTTCTTTTTACACGAATCAATAGTTCCGGCAATCATTATTGCGAAAAAGAAAATTGCTGATAATTTCAATATTGTTTTCATAATTTTTAATTTTTAGAGTTAATAATTGTGTTAGAAAGTAAATTTTATACCAATACTCGGGTCAAGTGAAAAATAAGTATCTCCAATGTTGTTTTTTTCAATAAAAGGTTTAATATCAGTACTTACAGCAAGTGGCACAGCATTGAATTTATATTCAAAACCGAATATAGCATCTAAACCTAAAGCTGATGCATTAGACCTTTGAACTACAACATATTCGCCGTTACTATTCCAGTAGTAATATCTGTATCTTGAGTTTCCAGTGTTAATATGTGCACCACC
>MENC01000094.1:0-4367 GCA_001768155.1 Bacteroidetes bacterium GWA2_30_7 | reverse complement strand
TCGATATTCGTAAGAATTAATACTTGGCGTAATTGCCTGTTGAGCGGTAACTTCCAGACTTAATAGTAATATTAATACTAAAGTCATTGTAGTTATTTTAATTAGTGTTTTCATAACTTTTATTTTTTGATTATGAACGCAACTATTCAATCAATGTGCCTTGATGTTAAAATGTAGATATTAAAGCGTTTGTGTTTTTAAGGTATTTCAAAAACTTTCTTTTTAAGAAAATAATTGTCAAAATGAGAAAATTTGTGTTGGGATTGATTAATGTTTTTTTTTGGGATATTATGAGTTGGGGATAGGTTATGTCAAAAAGATTTAAAATGCCGAAAATATTTTCAAATTAATACAGAATGTTTCAATATCGTTCCAAGTGATTTAAAATAAACTTTCATTAAATAACTACAACCCTTATTCATCTTTTATTTATAGCGATTCTAAATTACAAAACTGCTTCCCTTATTGTACCTGAGTTTCTTAAACGGCTATAATTCTATTAAAAAAATTCTTTAACTTTTTTTAAACCTTTTAAACTTTTTTGCGTTTAAATAAAAGTATGCCAATTTGAAATATTTCACAATTTTTCACAAACATATAAACCTAAATTTTAACATTATGAAAAATAATAAATTATGTGGGCGTGGGAAGATAATTGCCTCGTTATCAATTATTTTCACGATTTTATCAATTGTTTTCACGATTATCTCGCCAAATCAGCTAAAAGCACAAAATAGTTGGCTTGGAAGTGGAAATAACCTTACAGTTGATTCTTGGCTTGGTAGCAAAAATTCGGTACCAATACGATTTAAAACCAACAACATTCAACAAATGATACTTACTACCGATGGCTTTCTCGGAATAAACGTATCAACAGCATTAGCACCGCTTCACACAAGTGGCGATGTAATATTTAATTCGTTAAGCGGCTTAGAAAATTGTTTAGTTTATGCGCAAACAGATGGCAAACTAAAGCGGATTTCACTCACCGGAAACAACCACCATGTTTTACTTGGCGATGGCACATTTGGCGAATATTCCGACAACGACTGGCTTGTAGTAGGAAACAATATGTTTGCTAAAAACACAGGCACCGTGAGTATTGGAGTAGAAAATCCCGACACAAGCTACAAAGTTGTAATAGGAGGCGACACAAAAATACAAGGAGAACTTTCGGTTGGTAACAGCATAAAATTTAATGGAATAACCGACCAGATAACCACCACAACAGGTAATCTTGATTTTGGAACAACTAACCTTATAACAGGTGGAAACATACAAACCGACAATATAACAACCACCACAGGAACATTAAATCTTGGAAGTACAAATATTATAACATCAGGAACAGTAAATGCACAACAAGTTAATATCACTGGAACAACATCAATACTCAATGCCGAAATTGAAAATCTTGAAGTTACTAAAGAAATTCGTGTAGGAACAAATACACTTGTATTATCATCCGAACAAGGAACAACGGAAGTAGAAAATTCAATTTATAGCGAAAGTGGAAGTTTACTAATTCAGAGCAACACAGCCAACAATAATAATACAGTAATAAATTATGAAAACACTGGTAATGTAGGAATTGGAACAATACCAGACGGTGCAAAACTACACATATTAGGTGTTATGAAAGTTGAGAGCGAAGCACCCGAAATCTACTTTTACGATAACTTTATGCAAAGCGGACATAATGCTCAATCAGATTTTTCAATTAAAAATGATAATGGAATAGCACGATTAATAAGTGACGGCTCTCTAACTGTTTTTATTAATGGAGATAATGACGACAATAATAATAATTTTGATGTTGTAAATAACGCTAACCACTATGGAACAACAGAAAATACACTTTTCAGAATAAAAGAAAATGGTAAAGTAGGTATTGGAACAAACAACCCACAAAAAACATTACACGTTAAAGAATTTCATCATACCGATGAATTTGGCGGAGGCATATTGCCCGATGTAGGAGGCTCCATGCGTCTCGAAAACGAAGTAGAATTTAATGGAGCAACAATATGGGATTTAGAACCTATCGTAAATATCGAAGATAATACACTTAATCGTTTACAATTTACAAATGTTAATAACACATTAACTTTATTATCGTTAACACAGACTGGAAAAGTAGCAATAGGAACATCTGCTCCAACAAAAATAAATTCTGGTACAACAGGTTTGTTCAATAATTCTATACCCAAATTTGAAATACTTACCGGTGAGTCAACAGATTCTTACAACGAATTAGTTACAATTCGCCATAAAGGAGTTTCAGGCAACAGTGGCTCAAAATCGTTAGGTTTAATAATGAAATTAAGCAGCGAGGGGAGCGAAACGGAATCAAATAAAATGGGTGGTATGCTCCTCGAAAGCACAAATACATACTCTAGCCTTCCATCGCTTTTTCTTCTAACAGATAATAAAAAACAAGTAGAATTAACAAAAACCGGCGATTTTAAAGTACTTAACGGAAATGTAGCAATCGGAACAAATAGTCCGTATGCAAAATTACATATTAAAGATGACAACAAAGCATTATGGCTCGAAAGTAATAATGCACCATTTTTAGATTTTACATTCTCAGACCCTACATATAATTCAGGAGGTAATTTAGATGCAAACCGAACATGGGTTTTCAGAGCAAATTCAAATGTGGATATGGGTCACAAATTTAATATTTGGTCGTTAACCGGTGACCCTTTAATTATAAGTAATGCGAATTTAGGCATAGGAACAAATTACCCAACAGCCAAACTTCACGTTGCAGGTGATGTAAAAATTGACAACTTACCACCTTCTACAACTGCAACTCTAATGATAGTTAAAGATGATGCTACCGGAAAACTTGGAACTCAAGAAATACCAGCACTATTAAGCTCTGCAACAAGCGATGCAAGTGGAAATATTGGATTAGGAACAACCGGTACAACCACAACATTAAATGGAAGCAACATAGTTTTAGGAGATGCAGCAAATACTTCTGTAGAAATTAACGGAAACATTCAACTACCGTTATCAAGTACAAATTCAGCAGACAATACAGGTATTACGTTAATCAGTCCATATAATAATAATTTTGAATACAATAGTTTATTTTTAAAAAAATATGGTTTTGGATTTCATAATCCACAAAATAGTTCCAATAGCGGTACTTATGTTTCTGGTTTTGGAGGTATAAATTTATTTACAGAAGGTTTAAATCGAATTTCAATCAAAAAAAACGGAAAAGTGGGAATTGGAACCGACGACCCAAAAGAAACATTCCAAATTGGAGAATTATTTACATTCCATAGTGGCAGTAGTGGTTCAAAAATTATTGGAAGAAATGTTTTTTATGATAGTAATGATAAAAAAATTGAAGGAAGTGGTTCATCTGCAATAAAATTTAATTCAGGAGGTGGAATATTTTTCTCCGTTGATAATACTACATCAATTGGTTCACAAATTCCTTGGAAAACGCCATTAATAATTAGGGAAACAGGAAATGTCGAAATTGGCGATGCCAATATCACAGATTATCCTTCGACACTTACAGTTAATAGTAGTTTGAATTTTAAAGTACTTCCCGACAAAAGCACCGAAGCAAATACTTTAATGCTAGTAAAAGATGCAAACGGTAATATTGGCACAAAAAGCATTGAAGCTGATTGTGATGTGATTACTTGCGATGGTGATAATGTAGGTATTGGAACAACAACACCAGATGAAAAATTGGAGGTTAATGGTTCAATTAAAATTCCTAGGGCGAATAGTACTCAAAATAACTCACCTGGTATTACTTGTCATTCAGATGCAGATTTTTTGCATAATGGAGTTTACCTTAATAAAAACGGTTTGGGTTTTTATGGCTCAGGTAATTACTACCCTAAAACATATATTTCAGGTTTTGATGGTGTTGATATTTTTACTAATGCAATACAAAGGCTACTTATTGATGGAGACGGAAGGGTTGGCATTGGAACAACCGATGTTTCAGGTGCAATTTTCACAGTAAATGATCAAAGCCCATCTGATAATGAAATATTAGGAAATTTTAAAAATGGTTCAAACGGAATTTTTTTAGTTCCAAAACTAGGCGGTAGTGGTTATAATAGTATATCACAAGCGGGTGATGCAGGTATTATATGGAATGGCTCTGAGGGAGGTTTTGTTATTGCACCATTCTTTGGTGGTACTCAGGCAAATTCAGGTATTAGAATAGCCCCCGATGGCAAAGTAGGAATTGGAACAAACCCTACTGCGAATCTTGAAGTTAGAAGTACCGATAATACCGATGTAAAAATTTACTCCCCTGCTGGGAAGTCTTCTACACTTTGGACTGCTAATGATAATATGGTTTATGGTTTTGGAATCGGGTC
>MENC01000093.1:7203-10592 GCA_001768155.1 Bacteroidetes bacterium GWA2_30_7 | reverse complement strand
TTTCAAATTTCTACCGACATATTCTCCAAACCTAAATATTATTGAAAGATTATGGCATATTTTGAAAAAAAACGTTGTGTACAGCAAATTTTATTTAAAGTTCTGCGATTTTCAAAATGCTGTAAATTTATTTTTTAAAAATAAGGTCTGGCTTTATGATGAATATAAAAACATCTTAAACGATAATTTTCAAATAATTAAACCTGATTTTTCGGGTTCCTATTTATAATGAGTATAGCATAACATAGGTAACACTTAAAAAACTCAAAAAACAAAAAACAAAACTCAAATAACTCACCTTACGCACAATAATCATCCAAAAAGATATTTAAGCCGCACTTGGTGTTAATAACTCCATTAATTTTAAATGAGCCGCTTTCGTTGCTGCCTGATAGATAATTTGTTTCATCGCAAAATGATTTTTGTTTTTTCTCAGATACAATAATTCAAGTTTAACATACGCCAAAATAGAAAGCATAAAATGATTTGATTGTGTTTTCTGTGTTTTGGTTGGTGATTTTGCAAAACCAGCATTGCTTTTTACTGATTTGTGATACACTTCCACTCCCCACCGTTTTTTGTAGATTGTAGTGATTCTTTCATACGATAAATTTAAATCGCTACACGCCAGATACAACTCGCCGACTGTATCATCCTCGTTTTTGAAGACTTGCTTTACAAGCAACAGCGGAAAATCTAATTCTTTAAACCAAACCTCCACGGTCTGCTGTTCCAACGGTAACGATTCAATATTTACATATTTATCCGATTTCTTATCTGCTTTACTCAATGCAACTAAACGATTACTCTTTAGTGCTATTATAAAATTACTATTCAATGCTCGTTTTATCAACTCCATTTTCTCATGAGAAGAATACCAACTGTCTGCAACAACATAATCAAAATAAAAATTATAATAGCTACGACTTATCATTTCTCTAAAAAGTTCATTTTTTGTTTTACTGCTTGTACGCTTTGGTTTACCCTTTTCGTTTAACTCCAATAAATCTTTCCTCACAAATTCAACCGCAACAGGTAGTTTTGCGCCTCCAACATCAACTAATGCCGTTAAAAAATTAACTCCTTTTACATTCCTTTTGAAAACATGATCGTAATGCCAGCATATCAATGGGCTTTCATCGGTATACATTTTCTCTTCTATCGAATCATCAAAGCTTAAAATTATTTCTTCTTTGCTTGTGGTCAGTTCATGAACAATGGGTTTTACATGTTGCCATAAATATTTTGAATCGTAATTTCCTTTCGACAAACTTCGTGTAATCTTATCGTGACTTATAGCCAATAAAGAGGACATGCCTGTAGCGGTTGTCAAAGTAGTTGAACTAATCAGATAGTCGGTGTATAAATCAGCAAAGTTTTCCACAATTTTAAATTTTATCTGGCAAATTTAACTAATTTTATGCGTAAGGTGAGTCAAATAAATCACAATTTTCAAATCTCAATTTTCAAAACCGTTTGGATATTAGGTTTGTTTTTTGAGATTTATTTGAGATTTGATACTTGTAATTTGTTATTTTTATAAAAAAGGTGTTTTCTGAGAGGTACTAAATGCTGTTAACTTTTATGGTTTATATTTTGATTCGTTTAAAATCTTTTGATAATCAGAATTATTCATAAGTTTTGGTAAAGTAATTTCGGGGTTATTTTTCATGTATGATTTTACAATTTGCCAACCGAGCCAAACTCCTGTACGCGATGGGGAGTTTTGTGGAAAAAAAGATGTGTTAGGTCCATCGTCAATCATTTTCTTGATATTTATAAACTCGCTACTAAAAAGCAGTTTATTTTCAACAATATAAGTCCACATACTTTTCTCATTTGCAATGCACCAATCAATTTGAGTTGATTTATAAGCTATTTTTACAGAATCTTCGTAGGTGGGTAAAACTGCATCCAAAAAATACATTACTTTTCCATTATATATCATCCGATTTAGTAAATTGTCGATAGAATCGTTATAGTCAAACTCTTGTAAAGCCCACGCAGTCATGCAATCGGGAATAATTCTGGATTTTGTCATTTTGTAACGCAGATATGCCGGAATACCCAATTGCTTGTAATATTCGCTGTTTTCGCCAAGATATTTATCTAAACCAATTCCCAAAATATTTTCGGTAGTAACAATTGATTGATTAAATCCTGAAACATAAGTATATACATCTGGAATATGTTTTTCTTTAAAATAATATTTGTAATGTTTGAAAGCTAATTCAATTTCTTTTTGATAATTAGAAAATTCTTTAAATTCTGCATTCACTTTTTCTAAAACTTCAACAATAATATTATCTGTAAGGAATTTAGTAAGGTATCCGCTGTATGCCAATTGATTAGGCTCTCCGATATTAATTATTTTATTGTTGAATATTTCAAAAAACTCTGTGTAATTTTTTTGTAAATCAGGCACATAGTTAATTACACTGTCGGAATTGATGTTATATAACACACTATCGAATCTATGAATTTTTATGCTAACATTTACATTGCTTACATCAATTTGCAAATTATTATTATTGCATGATAATAAGGATAGTAACGAAATTATTATATTTATGTAAGTTCTTTTCATAAAATAGTTAAATTAAAAAAATAATTTTTTGTTCATTAAAATTAATTATTTTTGTCTAACAGCAATATTAAGAATTTATTTTATGAAAAAATTAATACTTACATCAGTTATTGTACTTTTTACATTGATTTCCTTTTCTCAAAAAGCTAGATTTGGATTAGTTGGAAGCCCAGAAATTAACTGGATGAAGCCAGATGTTAAAGGTTTAGCCTCAAAAGGTGTAAAATTTGGAGTCAATTATGGATTAAATT
This sequence comes from Bacteroidetes bacterium GWA2_30_7, assembly GCA_001768155.1. Lineage (GTDB taxonomy): Bacteria > Bacteroidota > Bacteroidia > Bacteroidales > GWF2-33-38 > GWA2-31-9. The sequence goes on along the minus strand of MENC01000093.1, from coordinate 7,754 downwards.
TCGACTTACCAATGGGTAATAATGCAGCTTTTTCTTCTGGAATTTTGATTGATAATACCGGTGGAAATGTTGCTTTTACTGATACAATTCCTTTTCAAACTTTAGATTCTATATATTCGGTTAAACCTGAACAAATTATCGAATATAAATTACAATATCTTACAATACCAATTGGTTTAAAACTTAAAACTAATGAAATTGGGTATATCACGTATTTTGCACATGTAGGTATTAATGCTCAAATTAATATTGGTTCAAAAGCAAAAGTTGGCAATTTAATTTCTAACGAAAAAATTAACAGAGAAGTAGGTACATTTAATATGAATTATCACATTGGAGCTGGGATAGAGTATTCATTAAGTGGTACAACAGCCCTATTATTAGGCTTGTATTATAATAATGGTTTTTTGGATATTACAACTATTCCAAAAGTTGATGTTCCTGCCGGATTTAGTGATGAACGAATTAAAGACAAAGTTATTTTAAACAATGTTGCTCTAAAAATTGGAATAATGTTTTAGTTTTGGGTTAGGGTTTAATCAAAGATTTTT
>MENC01000093.1:0-7165 GCA_001768155.1 Bacteroidetes bacterium GWA2_30_7 | reverse complement strand
AACAACAGAAAGCGAGATTCCAAATTGTAAATTTCCACGAATCAATAATGTAAGTTCCTTTTCAGAATAATCGGCACTTTTAAATTCGCCGTCGGTAGCAATTATAACTTCATTGTTTCCATTTTGGAGAAAGTTTTTTAGAGCAATTTCATAAGCTTTTGTTAAGCCGGTAATTCCTCTTGTCCCTCCTTCTGCGTAAATTGAATCAATAAATTCGTTTAATTTTTCTTTGCTATCGCCACTAATTCCATTGAAAATAACATTTGCTTCTTTATGATAAGTAATTAGCGAAACTTTATCAATATCACGTAAAGCATCAATAAGCTTATTTACAGAATGTTTAAGATATTCGATTTTAGTTTTTCCTTTCATTGATGATGAAATGTCTAGTAAAAAAACAATGTTGTTTGGCGAATACTTATTGCGAGAAAGAATTTCGGCAGAATCGTCTATTATTGATTTATTATTTGTTACAAAATTTTCAGATGTTTCAAGCATTGGCGTAGTTTTCTGCTTTTGTAGTTCTTTTTCAACTATTACATCTTTTTCTTTTTCGAGATAATAAACTATTGTTTTTCCATCACTTACAATGTATTTGTAATCTTTTTGCGATATGTAGTTTTCTGCCACAATATCAATTTTGTAATTTACGGGGTTCATTTCTTTTCCGGCTTTGCCATTTTGTGCTGTTTTACATCTGTATTCGTTATATTTACTTATAAGGCTGATTTCGGCTTTATTTATTGCAAAGCTTGTTTCTTTATCAAGCACAAGAAATTCCTGCCTTTTTGCTACAGTTTTTTTGCTTTTATAAGGGTCTGGACATTCTAAAACTTCTGTAATTAAACCTTTTACAGTCAGAAAAACAGGCTTATCGTCGGCATTTGAGTTGACCTGCACAGTTTCGTTAAAATTTCCAATTGTGCCAGAAGAATATGAAATTAAAATTGAATCTGTTTTACCGGGGGCTATATAATATTTAGGAGAACGAGCAGTGATTCCTTCGGGCGAAAAGCTTAGTACAACAACTAAATCGGCATCGCCGGTATTTTGAAATTTGAAAACTGCTGGTGGAACAAATTGTTTTCCAATTTTGCCAAAGTCATAACTTGTATTGAAAAATGTAAGCTCGGGCTTTTGGGCAAATAGGTTGCTGATAATTAGAAAGTTGAATAATATGAGGATTATGCGATATAGCAAATTAATTAACTGATTAAACTATTATCGTGATTTTTTCATACAATTGAGGTAAACAATTTTGCCTCATTCTGAATTTCGTACCATGATTATGACCTGTTCTGGCATCAAAGTCAACAAGGATATTCCCTTTATCCAGTTCGTTTAAAAAACCTTCAAAGTTGAATTTTTGTAACATCATCACTTTTGTGTAATGATAGAATTCCTTTCCATTTTCTTTTTTACTCTCGGCTTGAACATAAAAACAATTTAAAAGTTTAGTTCCTGCCTTATTTGACAAATCATCAAAGCCCCAATATGGTTGAGGATTAAGTTCTTTCAATCCCATTTTTTCCTCAACACATTTCAACCAATTTGAATGTTTATCAGCAACATTTTTTGAATTAAAAGAAATCAAAACTTTTTTCTCATTTCTGTCTATCTTAACCATAAAACCTCTATCACTTGGTGTATTTCCATGAATAGTTTGCCTGAATGACATTTCCGATATTGGATATTTTTTTCCAGCTTCTTTATGCTTCCATCCATAATTTGGCAAAAATAATTGCGAAACAAATCCAATTGCTCTTGGTGAAGGCTCTATATGAAATAAAGTTGTTAATGATGAAGTATTTAATCTTTGTGATTTTAGCTCCCATTCAGAGGCATTTGGTATAGGGAGGTTATTCTCTTCTATTCCAAGTAAATCTTCAAGAGTATTTCCAATACCTCCATGATTTCCATGTCTTTTATTTTCAATCCAACCAATGGCAGAAATTTTTTTTAACTCATCTATTAATTGAAGTTTTGTATAAATTTTCATTCTGTATCTTGAAATAAAGTTAAGGGTTTAATTCTCCAAAGTTCATTCTGAATTTTATTCTTTTCTATTCTCTTTTCTGACATTTCGCAATATTCGGGAGAGAGTTCAATGCCAATAAAATGTCTTTTAAGTCCCATTGAAACTATAGCAGTTGTTCCACTGCCAGAAAATGGGTCTAAAACTATTTTTGCATTTGTAGAAGATATTACTCTGTCAATCAATGCAACCGGAAACGGAGCAGGGTGTTGATTATTCATTTCTTGAGTAAATTCCCATACATCACCATGTGCATTAGCTTTTGGTACCAGTTTAAATTTAGGCTTTGGTATCAAGTAAATTACTTCATAAGTTGGTAGAAAATAACCTGGATTAAAATTAATTCCTCCTTTTCTTCGCCATATAATAATTTGTCTTACGGGTAAATCAGATACAATATCTTGTCTATCTTGTAGTAAACCATCTTGAACACGCCATTTGTGATTATAAAAAATTGCACCATCATCTTTTATAAGACGAAACATTTCTGCTAAACAATCTTTTTGCCACTTTGAATATTCTTCATGTGGCATATTGTCGTTGTGGTGAGTATATCCATTTTGCAACGCCGCTCCAGCCCATTTTCCACTTGTTGTACAAGATTTCATTCCATTGCCTGTAGAATTTTTAAGATTGTAAGGTGGCGAGGTTACAACCAAATCCAAACATTTATCCGGCATTTTTTTCATTACCTCTAAGCAATCTCCACATATTATTTTATCAATATATGTTTCTTCAAAATTCATTGTAATTATTTTAAATAGAGTATAAATTAGGTAAAAATTAATGCAAACTACTCATTTTATTCCACAAAACCTTACTTAACTCAGTAGAGTTTTTAAGAATTTCTTTTTCGTCAACGGTTTTGATTTCGCTATTTTCAACAATTAATTTACCATTTGAAATTACATGTTTTACATGTCGTGAATCGAAACCAAAAACAAAATGTCCGAGGAAGTTTCCATTATGTAATTGTGTTGGCGAATCATAATCAAGTATTACAAGATTATTGTCGCCGTCGCCTTTAAAATTATTTTCTGAAATATATTTGTGAACATTTCGGAATCTGCGATAAATTCCGGGATAATCAACTGTATCGAACATTTGACCTACAAAAAATGCTGCTTTTGCACTTCGGAGCATATCGCTGTGCATTCCATCGGTGCCGAGCATTATGTTTTCGCCAAGATTTCTTGAATTGAAAATGCCAACATTATTATTCAGATTACTTTCAGAATTTTGTACAACCCAAGCTTTAGAATCGGCAATTAACTTGCGTTCGTTATCGCTAATATGCAGACAATGACCAAGTATAGTTTTTGAAAAACTTAATGCTCCCACATCGTGGAAACGCTCAATTGCAGTTTTTTTATAATTTTCCATGCAATGTTTCTGGTCGTACAAATCTTCGGCAACATGAACATGTATTCCTGAGTTTGTTTTTTCGGCAAGTTTTACAGATTTTACAAGTGTTTCATTTCCAACTGTAAACGAGGCATGAAGCCCAACCAATCCTTGCGAATATTTTAAATAATTTTCGGTTTCGTCAAGTCCTTTTTGTGCAATGTCGAGTCCATCTCGGTCGGTTATTTCGTAACATAATAAGTGCGAAACTCCAACTTTGTCAAAGGCTTTTGCAATAGTTTCCAATGAACCCTCAACTGCAAAAGGCGAAGCATGATGGTCGATTACGAATGTTACACCGTTTTTTGCACAAGCAATTGCGGTTGTTAAAGCACTTGCTTCAATCATTTCTTTTGTAAGACATTTATCAAGTGTCCACCAAATATATTGCAGTATTTCGTAGAAATTAGACGGACTTTTTTTAGGTGCATTCATTCCTCGTGCTAGAGCCGAATAAATGTGATGATGCCCACAGGCAAAGGATTTTGTAACGATTTTGCCTCTACAATCAATAACTTTTGAATTTTGAACTGATGGAATTTCACTAACGAAAGAAATTTTACCATCAATAGCTTCTTCAACTTTAATATTTTTAGTTGAGATTTCGAGTGTTTGCCAATCAATGTAGCTGGCGTTTTTTAAGTAAATTGACATATTAACGGTTTGATGTGACCTACCCCCAACCCCTTCCAATGGAAGGGGAGTAAGAGTTTGAAGTTTGTTGTTGCCACGCAGTTCTCTCACTTTCTCGCTTTCTCATTTTCTAACTTTCTCACTTTCATTTTAATTTTGAGCTTGAAGCTTTAAAACGTTGAGCTTTCCTACTCATAAGCTCCCATAAGCAACATATTTATTTCTTTTGGAGTTAAATATCTCCAATGTCCTCGTTCTAAGCCTTTTTTAGATAAACCTGCAAAGAAAACTCTATCAAGTTTCTTAACTTTATATCCGAGAGATTCGAACATTCTGCGTACAATTCGGTTCATTCCGAAATGAAGCTCCACTCCAATTTCAGTTTTATTATCTTTAGAAGTATAACTAATTGCATCGAATCCAACAACACCTTCTTCAACCTGAACTCCATCGGCAAGTTGTTTTAAATGAGCCTGTGTAAGGTTTTTATCAAGTGTAGCATGATAAATCTTTTTCTTATTATGTTTTGGATGAGTAAGTTTTTTGGTTAAATCGCCATCGTTAGTTAGAAGTAAGACTCCTGTAGTCATTCTGTCGAGGCGACCTACCGGATAAACTCTTTCTTTGCAAGCACCTTTAAGCAACTCTAAAACTGTATGTTGTGCATGAGGGTCTTCTACCGTAGTTATATAATCTTTTGGTTTGTTTAATAGAATGTAAACCTTTTTTTCGGAGAAAATTTTTCCGCCATTGAACTTAATATCGTCTGTACGTTTAACTTTTGAGCCAAGTTCGGTAATAATTTTTCCGTTTACAGTAACTAATCCTGCCGAAATAAGGTCGTCGGCTTCACGGCGTGAGCAAATTCCGGCATTTGCAATATATCGGTTTAATCGTATTTCGTTATCGCCATCAACAGATTTGGCTGATTTTTTCTTTCTGCCTTCTTCTTTGTATTCTGAATAGCTTTTGTTTTTATCGGGTTTTGAAAATCTTGATTTTCGAGCTTCTTTTTCTTTGCTGAATTTGTTGTCGCCATCTTTCGAGAATCGTGGTTTTCTGTCATTTCTATCGTTATTGGCTTTACTATCACTGTCTTTTGTAAACCTTGGCTTTCTGTCGTCTCTGTCTTTACCGAATTTGCTATCTCTATCTTTTGTAAATCGAGGTTTCGACGATTTGAAAGGTCTTTTTTCGTCATTATCTGACGAATAACTTTTGCGAGCTGGTTTTTCTTCTTTGTCGAAAAATATTTTCTTGCCGGTTCTTAAAGGTCTTTTTTCAGAATCATCAGACGAATTTCGTCTTCTTTCTGGCTTTTCTTCTTTATTGAAGAATACTTTTCTATCAGACCTGAAAGGCTTTTTTTCGTCATTGTCGGATGAAAAAGTTCGTGGTCTTCGTGAATCATCGGAATCTGATGTTTTTTTACGGATTATTCGAGGTCGTTTATTGTCGTTAGAATCAGTCGAATTGTTTCTATTTTTTCTTTCGCTACGGAAAGAATCTGAATCGGGTTTGTCGAATTTTTTTACGAATTTTCGGTTTGGTTTTTCAAAATTATCTTGCTTCATCATCTGTATTATTAAAAAGCAAAAGTAGTGATTTATTTACAGAAAATTAGTTTTAATAATAAGCAAAGATTTTATTGTTTGAAGTTTGATGGTGGGTTGCTTGTTGCTTATTGTTGTAGAGATCTCCTTTCTGACAAACCTGAGAAGGTAGTGGCAATTAAAAATTTACTAAAACTCTTTAAACATCGCATATTTAATGCTATCTTGCAAAGTTTTTTAAACATTCTGTTTGAAATAACAAATTTGTAGAACTCTAAAAATAAGATTATGATTAAAAAATTTACTTTATTATTTGTTGCTATATTATTTGTTGCAACATCAATTTTTGCACAAGGCAATGTATCATTCTATGCTGATGTAACTTCGGGTTGTGCCCCTCTTAATGTTACATTTACAAACAACAGTACGATTGACACTACCGGTGTAACATTTTACTGGAATTTTAACGATGGAAACAATTATGAGGCATTTGATACATCTCATGTTTTTATGGCAGGTTATTATAATGTTTATCTAAGTGCATTTGGTGAGTTTGGGAATTATCTGGGCGATTATTATATGCAAATTAACGTTCAGGGAAGTACCGGTGATTTTCAAATTTCTACCGGAAATAATGTTTGTGTGGGCGAACAAATTCATTTAAGTTCTTTTGGAGGTTCGTGGAATATTTCGTGGGACTTGGGCGACGGAACTACTTCTACGGATTATGATGTTGAACATTCGTATTTAACTCCAGATACTTTTGATGTTACAATGTTTTTTGAAACTCAGTGTGGATTTGATTCAATTATAGAACAAGTTGTAGTGAGTAATTCTGCCATACCTTCTGTTGGTATAAATGTAAACGGAGGCAATCAGTTTTGTCCGAACGATGCTATTTCGTTTAACAATCAATATATCGCAGCAAATTATTTATGGAATTTTGGAGATGGAACTTTTTCAACTAATCCAAGTCCTGAACATGCCTTTTCCTCAATCGGCGATTATGATGTAATTATAACAGTTACAAATTCTTGTGGGAATGTTAATAAAGATACATTTAATATTAGTATTCAAGGTGGTTTAGCTGGATATTCAGATTTTAATTATTGGCCCAATCCAGTATGTCCAAATCAAACAATTGTATTTAGTACATGGATTGCAGGTACAAGTTTATGGGACTTGGGCGATGGTACAATTTCAACCGAAAAAGAAATTTTTCATACATATTCCGACACAGGAACTTATACAATAGAATTAATTATGACAAATGGTTGTGGCGATTCAGATACCAGTTATAAAGATATTCAGGTTCAGTATCAGTCTGGAAATAACCCAAATGCTTATTTGTACTTTGAAAATTTCAATAATTGGAATCAATATGGTCCGGTTGATACCATAACAGTTTGTACAAATACACTTGTTCAGTTTAAGAATACTTCCGGCGGTGGCAATTTAACATATTTATGGGATTTTGGAGATGGAAATACAGCGACTACCGTTGATGCCGAAAATACGTTTATTAATGTTGGACTTTTTG
>MENC01000092.1:10618-11158 GCA_001768155.1 Bacteroidetes bacterium GWA2_30_7 | reverse complement strand
AAAATGCAAAAGTTAGCGTTCGCAATGTTCGTAGAGATGTTAACGAAGAACTTAAAAAATTGAAAAAAGACGGTGTTTCTGAAGACGAAATTAAATCAGCCGAAGAAGTTGTTCAAAAATATACCGACGAACATATCAAAAAAATAGATTCTACTATTTCAGCAAAAGAAGACGAAATAATGAAAGTATAGGAGATTTAAACTCCTATATATCCTTGATTTGAGTAAAATACACTAACAACGACATCCAATATTCTTTACTCACTTCAAATTGCGACCAAAGTGATTTGGCTCCATGTTCGCCTTTTCCATTTTGTGGTTTGTATAAAACTTTATTTTTGCTCGAAATTCCATTGAAAATATCTTGCAAATATGGAAATTCTCTTTGCGAACAAGCAATATAACATGGTTTGTTTAATCCTTTAACAGCATTTGAAACAGTAATTTGAGGTTTTAAAAATTCACCTGGACTGAAAGCAATTACAGCTTTTACCTTTTCATTTTCTTTTGCAAGAATTAAACTTAATGAAGCCGAATACGA
>MENC01000092.1:4131-10573 GCA_001768155.1 Bacteroidetes bacterium GWA2_30_7 | reverse complement strand
ATCAATAGATTCTGCTCCTAATTTTTTCATTACGATATCCATTGTAAGCGGATTTTCGGCTCTGTCGTAATTAAGAACTTTATTTGGTCTGACTAAAAGACAACCATAATAACATGCAACTTTATAATTGAAAGGTTTTTTAACTTTTTCTTCCAATTTCGGAGTAATATATTTATCAATCCATTCGATTACATTTATAATTTTTGAAGTTCCTTTATAATCCATTTCAATAACTTCGCGGATTCTGTTTTTGAGTTGCGGATTAGCTTTTAATTCATGCTGAGTAACCATTAAACGGCTGTAACATGCGGCACATGGAACAACGATTTCATCTAAACCGTTTTTTTCGGCAATTGCCAAAATTCTTGCGGGTAAAGCCAACGATAATTCTTTGTTTAAATTATGGGCTGCTGTAGCTCCGCAACAATTCCAATCGGGAACCTGAACAAGTTCGATATCGAATGCTTTTGCTACTGCAAAAACTGATTCATTGTAATCTCTTGCTGAGCCGTCTAACGAACATCCTGGATATATACCTATTTTCATTTTTAATTTGTTGATTTAGAATTTTTTAACTTCTGCCACAAAGGCACTAAGACACAACGTTTTGTTAATTTTTAAATTTAGATTTGTGAGTTTCAGATTTAACATTAGGTCAAACTATTTTTCAGTATTCTTAAAAATTTTAGAAATATGATTTGTATCTTTTATTTTTTCAGGGAAAATATGGAGTTTTCCACGCGAAAACATTTTTGGTCCTAAAGCCATGTCCTGAGTCATATTCAAAGATTTCATCTTATAATTTAAGATTAATCCTAATTCATACAATCTTCCTGTATTTTTAATTGAATTCAGAAATGCTTTATGAAATGCAATAATATTTTTTGCTTTTGGATTTTCTTTATGCTCACTCATAGATTTTTGTCTTAAAAAATCCATAGCTGAAGGAATATCAATTTCCATCGGACAACGCGACAAACACATTTCGCAAGTAACACAAAGCCAGATAGAATGAGATTTTAGTAATTTTTCATCATTTGCGGGTGTTTCTGTTTGAAGCATTCGCATAACCATACTTGGCGGATAATCCATTTCGTCGGCTACCGGGCAGCCTGCTGAACATTTTCCGCACTGGTAACATTTTTGTGATTTTACTTCTACATATTTCTCGACACTTGCTGCTAATGAGTTTCTTTCTGCGTGATGACCTGAGTGTGACATATTATTTTTAATGATAAATGTTTGATGTTTAATGTTTAATGTTTAATGTTTAATGTTTTTGGTATTCTCTTTCACCTTTCTCTTAAATTAATCATTAATAGTTAACCATTAATCATTATTTAAACGATGTTTGAATATAATTTGATAAACTGTACCCGCTCATAAGTTGCAGGATTCTGAACATTTTTTTGACTTAATAATCCCTTAAACGAATCAATCGAATTAAAATTATGTAAATTCATCCAGTTTGCAATGTTTTCAAGCATTTTAGGTAATATTTCAAAATTATGTTTATAAAATACTGAAACCATTTGAACAGCATCGGCTCCTGCAAGTAATTGTTTTATAATTGTTTCATAATTATGAATACCTGTTGATGCTGCAATATCGCATTTTAGTTTTCCTGATAAAAGTGCAACCCAGCGTAATGAATGAATATATTCATATTCAGTGCTGTACATATTTGATGAACTTGTTTCAAGAATATTAATATCTATATCAGGATTATACGACCTGTTAAAAAGTGTTAAGCCTGCAATACCAGATTCTGATAATTTAAGAGCCGTGTTTGCTAAACTTGAAAAATAATATCCGATTTTTAGCGAAAATGGTATTGAAATGAATTTTTTAACTTCATTAACTATATCAAAATAAACCTGTTCGGTTTCTGCGCTGTTTTTATCGAAACTTGAAGGAAGTAAATACACATTTAATTCAATTGCATCGGCTCCGGCATCCTGAATACGTTTTGCAAAATATTGCCAGTCGTATTGAGTATTACAATGGATGCTCGCAATAATTGGAATTTTTATTGTTTTTTTGGTTTCAGAAATTAATGTAAGATATTGTTTAAGAGTGTGTTCTTTTGCATAATTTGTAAGATAATCGTAAGCTTCGTCGTAATAAAATTCTTTTTTATTTACAATTCCCTGAAAAGCATTTTGCCAGGATTTTATGTTTGGTTCATCAGAATTAATGAGTTTTTCAGTTTCAAATTTTATTTGTTCTTCAAAAATTGACTTTAAAACTACAGCACCTGCTCCCATTTTTTCAATGGTTTGAAGATTTGAAATTGAGGAGGTTAATGCTGATGCTCCAATAATAACAGGATTTTTTAACTGAAGCCCTAAGTATTTACAAGATAAATCCATCTTTAAAAATTAAAATTTTAATTAAGACTACAAATTTACCAACAAAGACATTAATAATTTGATTTTTAACTTTTTTTTTATATTAATTGATTTATGATAATCTTCTGATTAATTGCAATTTAAATTAAAACATTTTTTATAACATGTTTTAATAGAAGAGTTTTTTGTCTGAAACAGCACTAAATTGTTGTGAAATTTGTTTAAACTTAAAATTTAAAATGATTAAAAGGAATATATTTTTAAGAGATTAATTCAAATCATCTTTATAAAATCTTTATATTTTCAGTCTATTTCTTAATCTTTCATTTATAAGATACAGCCTAACTTTGTCCTCAATAATATTTTAATATATATGAGTCAAAGTAATTCTAAATTGTCAAAGTTAAAGCACTTCATTTTTGGGAATGCCCGCGATATTCAAGATTCTTCAACTTTTAGTAAAATTTCGTTAGTTGCATTTTTTGCATGGGTTGGACTTGGTGCCGACCCATTATCTTCATCGTGTTATGGACCTGAAGAGATTTATCGAAATTTATCGGGGCATACAAATCTTTCGTTAATTGTTGGTTTCATTACAATTATTACGATTTTTATAATTAGTACAAGTTATACCCAGATTATTAAATTATTTCCGAATGGAGGAGGAGGTTATTTGGTTGCCAGCCGATTAATTTCTCCAACTGTAGGAATGATTTCGGGTAGTGCATTGCTAATTGATTATGTGCTAACAATTACCATTTCTATTTCAAGTGGTGCAGATGCTATTTTTAGCTTTTTACCGGAATCAATACTTGGTTATAAGTTATGGGTTGCGGTATTCGGTTTGTTTATTTTAGTAATTTTAAATCTTCGTGGAGTTCGTGAATCAGTAATGACTCTAACTCCCATATTTGTAATATTTGTTTTATCTCATATTTTTTTAATAGCCTACGTTTTATTAAACCATTTGCCACAAGCCGGTAACATTATTGAAAGTACAAGCACAGAATTTAGTAGCTCTGTTTCACAATTAGGAATTTTCGGTACACTTGCAATAATTTTCAGAGCATATAGTTTAGGTGCAGGAACTTACACAGGTATTGAAGCTGTAAGTAATGGAATACCAAATTTAAGAGAACCAAAAGTAAAAACAGCTTTAAAAACTATGCAATATTTAACAATTTCGTTAGCTATTGCTGTTTTTGGCTTAATAGTTTCGTACTATTTATTAGATGTAAAGTTTGTTGCCGGAAAAACATTAAATGCTGTTTTAGTAGAAAAATCTACTATTAGCTGGAATCCAATAATAGCAAATATTTTTACACTAATTGTTCTGATTTCTGAAGCTGCAATATTATTTGTTGCTGCACAAGCCGGATTTTTAGATGGTCCTAGAGTTATGTCCAATATGGCACACGATAACTGGCTTCCACGAAGATTTATGTCGTTAAGCGACCGTCTTGTATCGCAAAATGGAATTATAATAATGGGATTAGCATCATTAATATTACTAATAATTTCAAAAGGAAGTGTTTCGTTTCTTGTTGTTTTATACAGTATCAATGTTTTTATTACATTTTCATTATCGCAGTTGGGAATGGTAAGGCATTGGTACGATGTCAGAAAACATGAAAAAAAATGGTTCAGAAAGTTCTTAATAAATGGAATTGGTTTTATTCTAACTGTTTTTATATTATTTACCATCACAATTATAAAATTCGGCGAAGGAGGATGGTTAACTTTATTAATAACGGGGGTTTTAGTTGCTTTTGCACTGCTTATAAAAAATCATTATAACAATATTGAAAAAAAAATTATAAGTGTACAGCGAAAACTAAACCCGAAAATGAACGAAATTATTTCTATGTTGAAACGTAATAAATCGAAAGACGTTAATTTAGAATGTGTTAATAAAGATGAGCCAACTGCTGTAATCTTAACAAATGGGTATAGCGGAATAGGTTTATATTCGTTTTTCAATTTTATTTCGTCATTTCATGGTGTTTATAAAAATATTGTTTTTGTACAAATAGGATTAGTTAACACTCACAGTTCCAAAAGTATTGATGATATTAATAAAATGAATGAAACAATATTACAAGACCTGAATAAGTACATTTATTTGGCAAAACTACTTGGTTTTAATGCCGAGCATAGAAGTGCTATCGGAACTAATATTGTTGAAGAAATCGAAAATATTATACCAAGTATTTTACAAGAATATCCTAAATGCGTTTTTATTGGCGGACAATTAATTTTTAAAGGTTTTTACCGGCTTACCAAAATATTGCATAATTATACAATTTTTGAAATTCAACGAAAATTATATCAACTCGGTATTACAACAATTGTAATTCCAATCTCGCTTGATGATATTGATATTTTAATAAGTAAAATTCAAGCGTCAACAAGTAATTCAATCAATGTACAAAATCGCATATCTTAAATGTAAAATAATATGGAAAATTTAATAGAAGAATTAGTATTACGTCTTGAACAGAAGAAAGAAATTGATGAAAACAAAATAAATGAAAATAAAAACGAATTAAATGAAAAAGGAATCTTATTTTTAGCAGGTAAAATAGAAGCATTTAAAATTTGTATTCACGAACTAAAAAGATTAATAAATTATCATAAAGGACTATAAAAACAATGTCCATATTTCATAAAATAAAAAATAAACCTACTCAATTTCTTGTTAGTACTATTACAATAATTACTACTTCATTAATTTGTTATCTAATTTCCGATTATATTGGTTATAAAACTATTGCACTAGTTTTACTTTTAGTAGTTTCGTTATTGGCAATTATTTTAGATGTAATTCCAGTTTTATTGGCTGCTGTTTTAAGTGCATTAATTTGGGATTATTTTTTTATCCCACCACATTTTACTCTTCATGTCGATAAAACAGAAGATGCCTTAATGCTTATCATGTATTTTATTATAGCTTTAGTTAATGGCGTACTTACTACAAAAATCAGAAAAATTGAAAAAATTACTCAATTAAAAGAAGAAAAGCTAAATTCAATAAAATTATACAATACGCTATTTAACTCTATATCACATGAATTGCGTACACCAATTTCTACTATTTATGGCTCAACGGATAATCTTCTGAATAATCAGAAAAATCTTAGTGAAGAAAATAAAATCAATCTTATTACTGAAATTCACAAAGCATCTGAAAGATTAAACCGACTTGTAGGAAATTTATTGAATATTTCTAGGCTTGAAACAGGTCATATAAGTGTTAAAAAAGATTGGTGCAACGTTAATGAACTAATACCATATGTTATTAATTCTTTGGAGCAGGAATTAAAAAATCACAATATTAAAATTTTAATTGATGAACAATTTCCGCTTGTAAAATTAGATTATGGGTTAATGGAGCAAGTTATATCTAATATTGTTTATAATGCATCAATTTATACAGTTGAAAATACTATAATTACTGTTGATATAAAACTAGTTAATAATAATCTAACAATAATAATTTCTGATAATGGTTCTGGAATTTCTGATGATGAAATTGAAAAAATATTTGATAAATTCTACCGAATTAAAGCTACTTCAGCCAATGGTACAGGATTGGGTTTGTCAATTGCAAAAGGATTTATTGAAGCACATAATGGGAAAATTAAAGCTTTCAATAATGAATTAAAAGGACTGTCATTCGAAATCAAAATACCATTGGCAACTAATGAGATAATGAATTTAAATAGTATTTAAAATGAATAATCATTCTATACTTATTATAGACGATGAGGTACAAATTCGTAAACTTCTGGAAATTACTCTTTCATCGAATAATTTTAAAACCAGCGAGGCAGTAAATGGAAAAAGTGGACTTCTGATGGCTGCCAATCATCCGCCCGATTTAATTATTTTAGATTTAGGATTACCCGATGAAGACGGTCAAACTATTTTAAAAAAATTAAGAGAATGGTATTTTAATCCAATTATAATTTTATCCGTTAGAAATTCAGAAGAAGATATTATTACTGCACTTGACAATGGGGCAAACGACTATTTAGTTAAACCTTTTCGCACCGGTGAACTTTTAGCAAGAATTCGTACAGCATTACGCT
>MENC01000092.1:0-4090 GCA_001768155.1 Bacteroidetes bacterium GWA2_30_7 | reverse complement strand
ACATAGTTTTATTTTAAAAGAAATATGGGGGATGGGTTATATAGAGCAAACACAGTATTTACGTGTATTTATCGCACAATTAAGAAAAAAAATAGAAGCTAACCCCAATCATCCGATTTTTATAAAAACAGAATCTGGAATTGGTTATAGATTTATAACAGTTAAAAATAATTGAAACTTTAATCATTGACTTTTTATTAGATTAAAAATCATATTCGATAAAAAAAATTAAACAATTATATTAACTTATTATTGATATTTTCAATTTTTTAGGATTCGTTACGAAAACATGTGCATTTGATTAAGCTCCAGCAGAGTCTCTGTTTACAGGACTCTGCGTTATTAATTGACGCATATGCCCTCTTAGGAGACTCTGCTGTAGGTAGGTATATAATCATGTAATTCCTTAACTAATAAAAAATCTGAACAAAATTTAAAATTGTAAATTCATTTTTTGTCATTTATAGCACATTTATAAAAAAACTTCCAGATTTTATTACTTTTGCCACAATATGTGGAGGTATTTATCAAATAAAATATTAAGAAACCGATTAGCATTTATTATTGTTATTGCTCTTTCATCAGCTTATATGGCTTATGAGGGTTGCAAAATTGAGATGTCATACGAGTTGGCTAAAGTACTTCCAGCAACAGATTCTGCTTTTATCGAATATGCCAATTTCAAACAAAAATTCGGCGAAGATGGCAGTATAATGGTGCTTGGTTTTGAAGATAAAGATATTTTTAATCTTGATAAATTTCAAAGCTGGTATAACCTTAACGAGGATGTTAAAAATATTGAAGGTGTGAAAGATATAATGTCATTCACTAAAATTTATAATGTTGTAAGAAACGATAGCATTAAAAAATTTGAATTAAAACTTGTTTTTCCATCAATACCAAAAACTCAAGAAGAGCTTGATAGCTTAAAACATCTTGTTTATTCTTTGCCTTTCTACGATGGAATTATCTACAACAAAGAAACAAATGCTACACTTTTGGCAATTACTTTCGATAAAAACAATCTAAATTCTAAAAGCCGTATAGACATTGTTCACAAAATTAAAAACTTAGGAAATGCTTTTGCCGATAAACATAATATCAAGCTTCACTTTTCTGGAATGCCATACATAAGAACCGAAATTTCAGAAATAGTTTCGAGTGAAATGAAGATGTTCCTGTTTTTGGCAATTCTGGTAACAGCAATTATACTTTATGCATTTTTTCGTTCGTTTAGGGCAGTATTATTCTCGCTTTTAGCAATTTCTTTTGGTGTAATATGGGGTTTGGGAACAATGTCGTTGTTGCAGTATAAAATCAATATGTTAACGGGATTAATACCCTCGCTTATTGCAATAATTGCAGTTCCTAACTGTATTTTCATTATCAATAAATACCATCAGGAATATACTATTCATAAAAACCAAATCAAAGCTTTAGCTAGAACAATACAAACAATAGGGGTTTCGCTATTTCTAGCCAATATAACTACAGCTATCGGTTTTGGCGTTTTCTATTTCACAAATAGTCAGTTATTAGTCGAATTTGGAATAGTTTCATCAATTAATGTAATGATTACTTACATTATTACTTTAATTATTATTCCGATATTTTTAAGTTTTCTACCTGTTCCATCCGAAAAACACACAAAACATCTTGATTTTAAATTTATTAATAAATCACTTCAATTTGTTGATTATTTAGCACATAATCATCGAAAGTTGATTTATTTTATTATTGGATTAGTTACAGCAATTTCTTGTTATGGAATGTATAAAATTCAAGTTATAGGATATGTAGTTGATGATTTGCCCGAAAAACATCCCTTATACGACGATTTACACTTTTTTGAAAAAAACTTTGGTGGCATTTTGCCTTTTGAAATTTCGATTGATACAAAAAAGAAAAATGGTGTGTTTTCAGACGGAGCTACAACACTTTATAAAATAAAAGCACTTCAAAAAGTTATTGCATCATACCCTGAGTTTTCAAAACCAATTTCTTTAACCGAAATGCTTCGATTCTCTTACCAAGCCTATAAATATGGAAATCCAAAATATTACACTTTACCGGCTGTAACTGAGCTAAATAAACTTGCCGATTACACATCTTCTGTTGAAGGTTATGAAAATAAAATCCGTAGTTTTATTGATAGCACTAAGCAACAAACCCGTGTTAGCGTACAAATGGCAGATGTTGGCTCAATAAGGATGAAAGAAATTGTACAAAATATCAGAACTAAAGTTGATTCTATTTTTAATCCCGAAATTTATAAAGTAGAAATGACAGGGCAGTGTACTGTATTTTTGAAAAGCAACGACTACTTACTGAAAAATCTTTTTGAAAGTCTGATAATAGAAATTATTCTAATTGCATTAGTCGGCATGACGCTTTTTCGTTCGGTAAGAATTATTATTTTGTCTAAACTTCCATGCTTGATTCCGTTAATAATTACTGGAGGAATTATGGGATTTGTAGGAATTGAGTTTAAACCTTCTACAATATTAATTTTCACAATTGCTTTTGGAATTTCATCCGATGGCACAATTTATTTTCTGACAAAGTACCGTCAAGAGCTAAAACAGGGCAATAAAACTATTTCTGAAGCAGTTTCTGCAACGATAAAAGAAACAGGAATAAGTATGATTTATACAGCAATTATACTTTTCTGCGGATTTGCCATTTTTGCAGCATCGAGCTTTGGAGGAACAGCCTCTTTAGGTATTATGATTTCTATTACCTTGCTTGTTTCAATGTTTACCAATCTGCTTTTGCTACCTTCTATTCTATTATCGCTCGAAAAAGTTTTCTCTAAAAAAGAAATTACCGAAGAGCCATTGATTGATATAGATGAGGCTGGAGAATAGCACAAATTTCTTAACTTTCTGCCTCCAAAATAGTAAATCGTAAATTCCAAATGATAACTTAGCTCAACAATATGCCACAGATTACACAAATTTAAAACAATCAAAGATTGTTTTTTTTGAAAAAATCTGTGAAAGAAATCTGTGAAAATCTGAGAACTTAGCGAAGCGGCTCACGAATGCCTTAAAAACAAACAATTTATGAGTAAATCTGTGGCAAAAAAAAATCATAAATATCAGTGTAAATCAGCGTTTAATAATATTAACAGATGAAATAATTCTTCTTCTACATATTTTTTAAAGGTTATTGTACATTTGAATTATGTTTAAAATAATACCGAACACCAATTGAAATAGAATAGCTTGATAAAGAGTGAGTTTCTTTTGTAAATTTACCAGGTTCATTATCGTTATCATCAGCAGAATCAAATGTATCCACAAATTCAAATTCTTTAGCTCTCAGAGGCAAATCGTTAAGCTTATCTTCTCCTTGATAAGTATATTTCACACATTTTCCAGTCTTTGGATTAAAATTCTGATATAAAAACTGTGCTTCTGCAAAAATATTAAAAATCCTATTTCTTGAAAATTCTATACCAAAAGTACCAAAACCGCCTATAGAAATTTTTGGAGTGTATTTATACTCATATTCATACTTCTCTACAGGTATATAATTTGGCAGATTATTAAAAATTGACCTAGTTAAATTCTTTGTCATATTGCCTTTAGAAATATTAACACCAGCTTTTAAATAGACATTAATTTTTTTGCTTTTGTCTGTACTAAAAATTAAAGATGGCGAAATGTTTAATGCTTTATAAGAATAAGTATGTTTTTCATTAAATGAAACATTATAAGCTGTTTCCGGATAAAATTCGTAATATGATTTAACATCCCAACCATGTTCTTTGCCTTTGAAATATGTTATCATTAAATCAAATGCAACATTATTTGCAAAATCATAACCTATGCCTACTCCATATTTCTTACCGTCACCAAGAGAATATTTATTGCTATGTCCAATATAATTTGTTACTATAGAATCTTGATATAAAATGTTATTATCGTCATATCTTTCATAGTACAATTTATTTGCTTGCATAGATAAAGATATTATAGGGTAAGCATAAAATTTTTGAGCAGAAACATTGCAACAAAATACAGTAGTAAAAATAATTATGTTAATATATTTCATTTTTGATATGTATAATTAATAGTTCGAATTT
>MENC01000091.1:18241-18451 GCA_001768155.1 Bacteroidetes bacterium GWA2_30_7 | reverse complement strand
CGGAATGGATATTGCACTATTAAAAATAAATACTAGAACTAATATTTTAGAATATTCAGGCGCTCATCGACCATTATTGGCTTTAAGAAATAATAATCTGGAAGAAATAAAAGCCGATAAAAAAGCAATTGGTGGCATTCCGCTTAAAGGGAAAACGGAAAAAGATTTTACAAATCATAAAATAAATTTATTATCTGGCGATAAATTCTT
>MENC01000091.1:15584-18231 GCA_001768155.1 Bacteroidetes bacterium GWA2_30_7 | reverse complement strand
GATGGATTAAGTGACCAACTAGGCGGTCTGGAACGCAAAAAATATTCAACACGTAGAGTTCGTGAAATAATTCAGGATAAAAATGATTATACAATTGAAAAATTGGCAAATCATTTGGCTACAGATTTTATTGATTGGCAAGGAGATAATAAACAAATTGATGATGTATTATTAATTGGATTAGAAATTTCGTAACATAAATATTTATATAAAAGATGAACAAAATAACAACAATCAGAGGCTTTTTAGACTTCATTTATAGTAAAGACTACGCTCCTGTTGAAAGCCAAATTAGCTTAATTTACGAAGGAGAAATTACTCATCAAATTATGAAAGCCTTTACTTCAATGACCGAAACAAGTTTAGGAAAGAATGAAGAGTCAAGTTCCGTTTCAAAAAAAGTTTTCTCAGTAATGGTCGAATGTTTACAAAATATTGGTAAACATGCCGATGCAGAAAATGTGATAGAACCTGAAATCAAACGTGGAATATTCTTAATTTGCAAATCAGAAGATAACTACAATGTAATTACTGGAAATTTTATCGACCATTCTAAACTTGAAGGATTAAAACATTTGCTCGAAAATATTAATACACTCAATAAAGAAGGCTTAAAAGAATTGTATAAGAATAAGATAAAAGTCGCTACTATTTCAGAAAAAGGAGGAGCCGGACTTGGTTTTATTGATATTGCCCGTAAAACAGGCGAAAAACTTATTTATGATTTTATTCCGGTAACCGAAAACACATCATTTTTTATTTTAAAATCAACAGTTAGTAGAAACTCATTAAATTAAAATTATGGATATAATAAATATTATAGGAACAGATGATATTCCAAGTGTAATCTTAGATGCTGCAAATGGTAAATTTGAAATGTCCGGTAGGTCTTTACCCGAAGATGTTTCTGCATTTTACAAACCAATATTAGACTGGATGGACAAATATTCAGAATCAGCAAATCCAAAAACAGTTTTTGATTTTAAATTAACTTATTTCAATACAGCGTCTTCAAAAATTATTTTAGACATTTTAATGAAATTAGAAGCCATATCTAACGATGGAAAAGAAGTATTGATTAAATGGCATTTTCCAGCCGAAGATGAAGATATGGAAGAAGCAGGAGAAGAATATTCTGAAATTGTTGATGTTCCATTTGAAAAAGTCAAATATTAACAATTAATGTAAGATACCTGCAATTAATTAGCTGTTAGAATTGTCTATAACTATCAAATATTTAAAAGAATTAGACTATATAAGTATCAATAATGATATATTTGTAATAATGAAAAATCATTAATCGTTAATCACTAAACATTAATCATTATTTAAATGAGTGAAGAAATTTTAAAAGCTCTTATGCAACTTTTTGCTCTCATTGTCAAACAAGACGATGGTGTAGAAGTCAATGAAGTAGAGTATGTTAGAGTTTTTTTAAAACAACAGGTTAATGATGATGATGTTGCTAAATATTTTTTATTATTTTCTGAATTTGCCGAATTAAATAAAGTTGAAACATTAAAACCAGATAATCCTGACGAAGAAGCTAAAAAGAAAAAAAAACTTACTTCTGTTAAAGACTCTGTTCGAGTATTAGGAATTTGCAAAAAAATAAATAAAACTCTTACTCAAAAACAAAAAGTTGTTGTTTTGGTTCGTATGAACGAATTAATAAATGCAGGAAACAAACAAACAGAGCAACGAATAGCAATTATAGACACTGCATCAGAGGTTTTTAATATTTCAAAAGAAGATAATAAATTAATAGAAAGATTTATTAAAGACCCGAATCCTGCAACAATCTCATCTTCAAGTATTCTTGTAATTAAAGATAACGATACATTATGCGATGATTGCAAATGCTTAAAATCCGAATCACTTAATGGAAATATTTTAATCTTACAAATTTTAAACGAAGATTTATACTTTTTAAGATATACCGGAAATCAAAATTTATTACTTAATGGACTTCCCATAAATAATCAAAGAATCTATCTTTTTGCAAATGGTAGTACAATAAAACTTCCAAAAGGGAAACCTATTTATTACAGCGACGTTATAGCTACTTTTTTATCTGATAAGTCTGCAATTAAAATTTCGTTTTTAGTAAATAATATTTCCTACAAATTTAAAAATGGAAATCTAGGTTTAAGAAATATTAACTTTTCTGAAAACCAAGGACGTTTAATTTCAATAATGGGAGCAAGTGGTGCCGGAAAAACCACATTATTAAATGTTTTATCAAGTATCGAAAGCCCATCAAGCGGCGAAGTATTAATTAATGGAGTCAATTTACATTCCGAAAAGAAAAAAATTAAAGGAGTAATTGGCTATATTCCTCAAGATGACTTATTGATAGAAGAATTAACGGTTTTTCAAAATCTTTATTATAATGCCAAACTTTGCTTTAAAAACAAATCTGATACTGAATTAACCGAATTGGTGATTAAAACACTGATAAACCTTGGACTTAGCGATATTAAAGACCTAAAAGTTGGTTCGCCATTAAATAAAATGATAAGCGGTGGGCAGCGAAAAAGGTTAAATATTGCACTAGAATTAATTAGAGAACCGGCAATTTTATTTGTTGATGAACCCACATCTGGTTTATCGTCGAGAGATTCTGAAAATGTAATGGATTTACTTC
>MENC01000091.1:6996-15564 GCA_001768155.1 Bacteroidetes bacterium GWA2_30_7 | reverse complement strand
GGTGGATATATGATTTATATAGGAAACCCTGTTGAAGCATTAGTGTATTTCAAAAGGCTCGATAATCAGATTAATAGCGAACAAGGCGAATGTGGAGTATGTGGTAATGTAAATCCAGAAACAATTTTTAATATTATTGAAGCCAGAATTGTTGATGAGTTTGGAAAATACACATTAAATAGAAAAGTTCTACCAAAAAGATGGGAAGAAAGATTTAAAGAAAACGCTATAACTGAAAATTCTAAAATGGAGTGTGATGCACTTCCAGCAAGTCTGAATATTCCTTCTAAGTTTAAACAATTAAGAATATTTACAGTTAGAGATTTTCTTTCTAAAATCAGCAATACACAATATGTACTTCTTAATCTGCTTGAAGCACCATTGTTAGGTTTAATTTTATCATACATAATAAGATATATTGCCGACCCAGCATCTAATGTATATATTTTTAGAGATAATGAAAATATTCCTCCATACATATTTATGTGTATTATTGTTTCGTTATTTTTAGGTTTGACAGTTAGTGCAGAAGAAATTTTCAGAGACCGGAAAATTCTGAAACGAGAAGGATTTCTTAATTTAAGCCGACAGAGTTATTTGATGTCTAAAATTGGGATTTTGTTTCTGTTATCTGCCTTACAGACAGTATTATTTGTTTTTGTTGGAAATACAATTCTGGGTATTCAAGGAATGTATTTTGACTATTGGTTCGCACTATTTACTGTTTCTTGTTTTGCTAATGTGCTGGGTTTAAATATTTCAGCAAGTTTTAATTCAGCAGTAACAATTTATATTTTAATTCCGTTGTTATTAATTCCACAAATGATACTCGGTGGAGCAATGTTTAGTTTTGATAAATTAAATCGTAAATTAGGAACAGCAGGAACAGTGCCTTTCGTAGCTGAATTTATGCCTTCAAAATGGGTTTACGAATCGCTTTTAGTAAATCAATTTATTAATAATGGTTACGAAAAATATTTTTATCAAATAGAAAAAAAAGAGAGTAAAGCAGACTTTTATCAGGTTTATTATATACCTGAATTAAAAGATATTACAAATGAATGTTTGAGAGCAATTAAAGATAAGTCCGATTCAGCAACGAAAGTAAAAAATCAAAAATTAGAATTATTAAGAAATGAAATTACTAAATTAGCTTCAGATTCTAAAATTCGATTTGGAATAATGAATAAATTAAATCCAGAATCGTTTAACAGTTTTGTAGCTTTTATTTTAAAAGATTATTTAGACAATGTTTCAGGGTATTATAGAGATTTATTTAAAGAAGCATATAATGAAAAAGAAACCCTTATAAATTACTGGCTGACAACACAAAAAAATTTATATAGAAGTAAAAAAGATGCCTATTTTAACGAAAGTGTTAATGATATTGCAAAAAAAGTATATGAAAAGAATAAAATTATAAGATATAATAACGAGCTGATTCAACAAATCGACCCTGTATTTCAAGACCCTGTAAAAAGAGGATATTTCAATTTCAGGTCACATTTTTTTGCACCACACAAGAATTTTATGAATAAATCATTCCCAACATTTTGGTTTAATTTATTTGTTGTTTGGTCTATGACAATTTTTTTCTATATTACACTCAGTTTTGACCTTCTAAAGAAAGCTATGTTATTATCAGAAAGGTTTAAAAAAGTTAAAAAAACACCTTGAAGCGTGGCGAACGCCACCTTCAAGCGTGTTTTTATTGCAAATTAAAAATTGATAGATATTTTTAAATTAAAAAAAATGAAATACTTTTAAAAATTATTAAAAAAATAAAACATAAGAGAAAACAAACACTTGAACAAAATGAACAATAAGTATAACAGTAATTAAATAAAATATATGAAAAAAAAGTTATTAAGTTTATTATCGGCAGTAGTTATTTTAGCTGCTTGTAATAGCTCCACGCAAAGCGATGTTACTCAGGAATTACAAATTCCTGATTCTGTAAAAAATGGCAAACCACTTCAAATTTCAGAAGAAGTTATGGATAATATGATACAAAATATTTCTTCACCTGTCGAAATTGCTTCTTTAATTAGGTCAACCGGAATGCCTTTCTCACAAAAATATATTTGCAAACCTGATGATATCAAAAAATATGATTCCAATTTTAAAAGAGCAGTTGGATTAGGAATTTTAGGAGCCGATTTAGGATATTTAAATATGTACAATAAAACAGGTTCAGTATTGAGTAATTTATCAACCATTAAAAGTGTTGCTGATGAGTTAAAAATTGGTCAGTTTTTTGACTTTAGTACATTAAAACGATTATCGGTAAATAACGAAAATCTCGACTCATTAATTTTTATTTCTACTCAGAGTTTTAATAATATGGATTCGTATCTTCGCGAAAACGATAGAACAAGCATTAGTGCATTAATAGTTACCGGACTTTGGCTCGAAGGATTATATATTGCAACTCAGGTAGTAAAAGAAAATAAGCATAAAGATTTAGCCGAACGAGTAGGCGACCAAAAATTAATAATTAATGATTTATTAATTATTTTAAAAAATTATAAATCAGACCCTAACTTTGCTTCATTAATTGCAGATATCGAATTAATTAAAGTTAAATATAATGATATTAAAATTACATATACTAAAGGTGAGCCTGAAGCAATTGAAAAAGATGGAATGTTAGTTATTGTTCAAAACGAAATAAGTAATGTTGAAATGACAGACCAACAGTTAAATGACATTATTTCTATAACAGAATCAACAAGAGCTAAATTAATAAGTTTATAATTAATTTTAAAAAATTTATAGATATGAAAGCGTTAAATATTATAATTATAATAATTTTTACAATAATTTCAAATTTTAGTTTTAGTCAGTGTAACGACCAACTGGTAAATGTTTGTGCCCTTGATAATAATGGTGCTACATACATAAAAGACTTTAAAGTAAAACTTAAAAAAGCCAAAAAGAAAGAATCTGCACCTGTGGCTAAATATCAGGTTGCATTAAGCAAAAACACTAATTATAGATTCAATTCATGTAATGCAACCGAATTTGCAGGCGAAGCAATAATTCAACTGTTCGATTATGAACAAATGCTCGGAAGCACTTATAATATGTCAACCGGTAAAAATTATAAAGGATTTGATTTTTATTGTAAAAAATCTGGCGTTTATAATGTTTATATTTCATTTAAAGATGGCGAAGAAGGCTGTGCCGTTGGAATTTTATCTTTTGTTGGAAAAGAATATTAATAATTTATGATTTAACGATTTATAGCTATGTGAAGTTCTATGTAACTATGATTCTATGTGGTAAAATGAATTTTAGAATTTACGATTTGGGATTATACCGCCTAGCAACACTTCGACTTCACTCAGTGCATTGCAATGTAACAATTTAACAATTTAACCATTTAACAATGAACCTCAAACCTTTATTTGTAAAACTTCTTATCCTGAGCAATCTATCAATTTTTGCTCAAACCGGAAGAGAATATTTTAATTCTTACCAGGAGTTAAAATATACAAATGGAAAAAGCAAGGAAAAAGCCGAATGGAACGAAGGATTAATAGTTGGAAAACGAAAACTATTCAACGAAAAAGGAGTATTAATAGAAGAACATAGCTTTAGCAAGGATAGCTTGGTTTTTAAAGATGGAAAACCAATTAAAGGATTGGGAACTTTAAAAACTTTTTATCCAAATGGAAGTGTCGCTTCAAT
This sequence comes from Bacteroidetes bacterium GWA2_30_7, assembly GCA_001768155.1. GTDB lineage: Bacteria > Bacteroidota > Bacteroidia > Bacteroidales > GWF2-33-38 > GWA2-31-9. Next base: position 11,871 of record MENC01000091.1, on the reverse strand, counting down.
TATACCTGTATATGAGGCATTAAGGCAAGTCAGAGCTGAATTTGAATACGAAATATCAATAGATTATGATGTTTTTTTAAAAGGATATTTCGAAAATGGAAAACCCGCTTATGAATTTAAATTAGAACGACCAATAGTTTTAAATGGCAGCCGTACAGAGAATTATAAAAATATTAATATGTTTTATCCAGATGTATTATTATTAAATAAAACTTTGATTCAAGATGGTTTAGGCGCCGAAATAACTATTTATAACGAAGATGGTAGTTTAAATGGAAAAGGTAAAATTCATAACGGCAAAAAAATTGGTTATTGGAAACTGCTTAATAAGTCCGGAAAAGTAGAATCAGAAGGAGAGTTTCTTGAAAAAGGTCTCGAAAAAGAATATCAAGTCGGAAAATGGAAATTTTATAACGAAAGTGGAAACTTGGTAAAAGAAGTTGAATATTATAAATCGGGAGGTGGAAAAAATTTCAAGTATGGCGATTTTATTAATTTAAATAAAACTTATAACGATTCATCTGTCTTAATGTCTGTAATTCAATATCCTTCGGTTACAGATATTAATATTTATGTTGACACAATCGAATTGCATTACCCAAATACTCAACTGAAATTGAAATATAACGAACAAGACAAAATTGAAATGTTCAATGGAATGCCATATAATTATTCCGGAAAATACGAATCATATTATTCAAACGGAAATCTTAAAGAATCCGGTTATTTATCAAAATTACCCAGAGGAGGAGCTTCTGAGTCCGAAATTGCAGTAAATGAATGTATAATGAAACCTACTAAAAAAATTGGCAGATGGTTTTATTTTAATGAAAGCGGAAAAATGGTAAAAATTATTGAATACGATTTTTGTGGAAATGTAAAGAGCGAACTAGCTGATAATAAAGTCGAAAAAGAAGACTCTAAATATCAATCTCAAAAAACAAATTACAAATTCGATTATATCGTTAAGTTATAATACATTAGCATTAACAGGTTCAACTAGTGGTTCGGCTGAGGTTCTACCTCAGTCGATAATATCTATTCAGACTCTGTCTGAAATCAAAAAAGCCTAATCAATCAGTTCGGCTGAGGTTCTACCTCAGTCGATAATATCTATTCAGACTCTGTCTGAAATCAAAAAAACCTAATCAATCAGCTCGGCTGAGGTTCTACCTCAGTCGATAATATCTATTCAGACTCTGTCTGAAATCAAAAAAACCTAATCAATCAGCTCTACTGAGGTTTTACTCAGTCGATTATATCTTTTTCAGGTTTTGCGTGAAAATTCATTCAAAATCATTTTCACAATTTTCACACTTTTTAATGTAACAATTCAACCATTTATCCATTTAACAAAATTTCAAATAAATATTGGGATTAATTAATAATATATTGTATTTTTGTCAACTTATAACTATAAATATTGTCTAACTTATTAATTATTTTGAATTTACAATGGCAAAAAAAGATGAAAGTTACTTCGCAGATGAAGTAATAGAAAAGTACAAAAAATTAGATGTTCTGGTTGACCCCGAATTAGAAGAATTTAAAATCAAAGACAAAGACGACCTTGTCGAAGACGAAGACCCTGATACAGAACAAGTCGATGTAACCAAATTTATGGTTACAGAAAATCTTAATCCAGACGAATTTAACTGGGAAAATGTAACAAAAAGAGGTGATGTATATAGCTCCGATGAAAGAATAAAACTAGAATCACTATACAACGAAACTCTTTCTACAATCGAAGACGGTGCCGTACTAGACGGAACTGTTGTTGCACTTAACAAAAGAGAAGCAGTTGTTAACATTGGTTACAAATCCGAAGGAGTAATTAATATAAACGAATTTAGATACAATCCTGAATTAGCAATTGGCGATAAAGTTGAAGTTTATGTCGAAAGTCAGGAAGATAAAACAGGGCAACTTGTATTATCACACAAAAAAGCAAGAGCAATGCGCTCTTGGGATAGAGTTAATTCAGCACACGATAATAGCGAAATAGTAAAAGGATTTATCAAGTGCCGTACAAAAGGCGGAATGATTGTTGACGTTTTTGGAATCGAAGCATTCTTGCCAGGTTCACAAATTGACGTTAAACCAATCAGAGATTACGATATTTTTGTAGGAAAAACAATGGAATTTAAAGTTGTTAAAATCAACAACGAATTTAAAAATGTTGTAGTTTCACATAAAGCACTTATCGAAGCAGAACTCGAATTACAGAAAAAAGAAATTATCGCACGACTCGAAAAAGGACAAGTACTCGAAGGAACTGTTAAAAATATTACATCCTATGGAGTATTTATTGATTTAGGCGGAGTTGACGGATTAATACATATCACAGACTTATCTTGGGGCAGAGTAAATCATCCCGAAGAAATCGTAACACTCGACCAAAAAATCAATGTTGTTATTCTTGATTTTGATGACGATAAAAAACGTATAGCATTAGGATTAAAACAACTTACACCACATCCATGGGATTCGTTAGATGCAAATCTAAATCTTGGAGATAAAGTAAGTGGTAAAGTAGTAGTACTTGCCGATTACGGAGCATTTATCGAAATTTCTCCAGGTGTCGAAGGTTTAATTCACGTATCAGAAATGTCTTGGTCGCAACATTTAAGAAGTGCTCAAGAATTTTTGAAAGTTGGAGATGTTGTTGAAGCTCAGATTTTAACATTAGACCGCGACGAACGAAAAATGTCTTTGGGATTAAAACAATTAAGAACAGACCCATGGGAAAAAATCGAAGAAAAATATCCTATCTCAAGTAAACATACATCAATAGTTAGAAACTTTACAACATTTGGAGTATTTGTAGAATTAGAAGAAGGAGTTGATGGATTAATTCATATTTCAGATTTATCTTGGACTAAGAAAATTAAACATCCAGCCGAATTTACACAAATTGCAGCATCAGTAGATGTTATTGTTTTAGAAATAGATAAAGACAATCGAAGACTAAGCCTTGGGCATAAGCAAATTGAAGAAAACCCTTGGGATGTATTTGAAACAATCTTCTCTATTGATTCTATTCACGAAGGAGTAGTAATGGAAGTTAGCGAAAAAGGCTCAATTATTTCCTTACAACCTTATGGAGTTGAGGCTTTTGCTACAAACAAGCATTTAGTAAAAGAAGATGGTTCACATACTAAAGTTGACGAAACATTAGAATTTAAAGTAATTGAATTTTCAAAAGAAGGCAAGAAAATAGTAGTTTCTCATAGCAGAATTTACGAAGACCTAAAGAAAAATGAAGAGGTAAGTGCTAAGAAAAATACTGAAAAATCAATGAAAAAAGTGAAAGCTCAAGTAGAAAAAACTACCTTAGGCGATATTTCAGATTTAGCTGCTTTAAAAACAGAAATGGAAAAAACTGAAAAAAATAAATAATAATTTGTAACTTTATAAAAATAATTTATAAATAATGGATTTTAAAAACGAAAAACAGGAGAAGTACACTCTAATTCAGGTCTTAGTTGACAAATTAGATACTCATGTTGCGCCGTCATTAAAATCAGAATTGGTTTTAATTTCTGGTAACGGTGAAAAAAATATTATACTCGACTTAAGTAATTGCCGTTATTGTGATTCTTCAGGTCTGAGTGCAATTTTAGTTGCTAACAGGCTTTGTAAAAATGCAAATGGAACATTTGTTCTAACTGGTTTACATACTGCAGTTGAAAGATTAATTACAATTTCTCAGCTCGATACAGTATTAAACATTACATATAGTCTTGATAAAGCAGTAGAGTTAATTTTAAAAGAAGAAAAAGAGAAGCACGTAGAGAACAGCTAATAATATGTAATATTTAAGATGTAATATTTAAGATTTTAAAACTTGAAATTGTGCAACGAAATATTACATTTTACATATTAAATTTTACATCTTACATATTGTTTAATGTCTTTTAAAGTTACAGTACTCGGGAGTAGTTCAGCTATCCCGACTTCTAGTCGATTTACATCCGCTCAGATAGTAAACATATCTGAGCGTTTTTTTTTAATTGATTGTGGCGAAGCAACACAAATTCAATTAAGGAAATTCAAAATTAAATTTTCAAAAATAAATCATATATTAATAAGTCATTTACATCCAGACCATTATTTAGGAATTTTTGGTTTGATGTCTTCATTTGCTTTAATGGGGCGAAAAAATCCATTACATATTTATTGCTTCAAAGAACTAAAAGAATTGATTGATTCTCAGTTCAAATATTATTATGGCTCATTAGGATACAGAGTTGAATATCATTTTTTAAATCAGGATGTTTCAGAAGAAATTTATAACGACAACATTCTAACTATTAAAACTATTCCATTAAAACATAGAATCCCAACATCTGGTTTTTTGATTACAGAAAAACCAAAAGAATTAAATATTAAAAAAGACATAATATCATATTATAACCTTTGTATAAAAGATATAATTCAAATCAAAAGAGGTTTTGATTTTATAAAAGAAAATGGCGAAATTATTAAAAATTCGGAGCTTACAGAACCTCCAATTTCTCCAAAAAGTTTTGCATATTGTTCCGATACATTGTATAATGAATCAATAATTGAAATTATAAAAAATGTTGATTTATTATATCACGAAGCTACATTTCTATTATCTGAAAAAGATAGGGCTATTGAAACATATCACTCAACAGCTTTTGATGCTGCAACAATAGCAAAAAAGGCAAACGCAAAAAAATTATTAATCGGGCATTTTTCAGCCCGATACAGAACTTCCGACGAATTATTAAAAGAAGCCTGTGCAGTATTTGAAAACACTATTGCTGCTGAAGATGGATTAGTAATTGAAATTTAAAACGAAAACCGAAAAATTCCTATCAACATAACTTTCCGATGAATTGGAATTTT
>MENC01000091.1:0-6953 GCA_001768155.1 Bacteroidetes bacterium GWA2_30_7 | reverse complement strand
ATTTTTCAGAATATCTATATTATTCCATTTGCTTTCTTCATAAGTATCTGTTTTAATGTAACTTCCCTGATTAAAATCAACACCCCAAGTTATTGGCGTAAAATATAAAAGCATAACGCTAAGTCGTTCTTTTAAAAATGGTTGCTGAACAAATAATATCCAAAAATCGTTGTCGCCTTTGTTGTAGCCAAGTGCAGAAATGTATTTTCTCATATTTTTCTGGTACTGTAAACCCGAAACGGTTTTATATTTCTGATTTTGGTAAATCAACTGACTCGACATTGACCAATCATTCAACTCATTAGTCCTTTCTGAATATTTAACTGAACTATTAAATAAATCGAAACTTGATTGAAGAACAAAATTTTTCCCAAAAGGAATTGTCAGACTTGATTCTATTCCATAGTTTTTATAATATCCGGCATTGCTGAAATTATACTCGAAAATACTATCCTGTCTCAGATTTCCTGTTTCAGTAATTAAATTATTTGAAAAATGATAATATGGTTCTATTGTTAATAATCCTTGTAAGATTGTAGTTTGCAACGAAACTTTATTTGTTACTTCCGGTTTCAAATATGGATTTCCGGTTCTTACTGTTTGTTGGTCTAAAAAATTAGTGTAAGGATTTGTTTGACTGATATTTGGATAATTTCTTGAAGACCTTAACTTGGCTTTAACGTTTAACATTTTCGAAGCATTAAACTTAACATCTGCATATGGCTGAAAAATTAAGTAATCTCGTGTTAAACCATTAGCATTTGGCGAACTTGTTTCTGCTGCACCGCCTAATTTTAGACTAATTTCCTTTTTTAAATTATTTGAATAATAAGAGTATAGCTTATGACGAATATCGGAGTAGCTGAAATCGCTCTTCAATCCTTCTGCAATGAATTTACTATTAAGATTTTCCCATGTATTTCCGTAACCGATTTGAAGGTTAGATTTATTTTTAAAAGTGTGCAGATATTCAAAATAAAATCTTGTGCTGTTTTTTTCATCTGTTCCTTCTTCAATCCTTTGAAATACAGTTTTTTCAGTATATTTATTGATGTAGTTATTTTTATAATTTGAAAATACAAAATTGGAATTAATAACATTATTTTCGTTAAGCTTACCTTCGTAAAATAAAGAATTATAAGAATTTATGTTACTTGTTTTATTCCAAGTTTCTGAATAAAAACTATCTATAAGGCTGTCATTTAAAGAATAAGTTTCGCTATACAATTCACCGGAAGTATTCATTTTTTCAGGTTGTTTCATCAACATTCCTTCGTAGCTTAGTGTATGCTTTGGATTTATGTAGAAATCTGCTCCAAGTGTATAATTAAGGTATTGTTGTTCAACTTTTGTATTTACATCATCGTCCGAAATTGGATTTTTTTCAATTGTAAATCCATTGTTATATTTTTTATTGGCTGTTGAGTTGAAATTAAAATGATTATAACTGTTACTATATTTTGCATATAGGTTTACTTTATTATAAACATAATTTACGGTAGCAGAAGCATTATTTTGTACAGGAATATACTCAGATTTTATTGCATCAGCATCAAGCATTGCTCTGTCGCTCAAGAAAATTTCTGTTCCAACATAATCTTTTTTCAGAATTATATTTATAACTGCCGAATATCCTTCGAGTGCATACCTTCCGCCGGGGTCGCGTATTACTTCAACTTTCTTTAAGCGTTCGGGGGCTAAATTTTTAACATATTCCTGGTCTTTTTCAATACCATCAACCAAAATTATTACTTTGTTATCGTTGTCAACTTTTATTGAATTGTTATAACGGTCGTAATCAACACCATTAATTTTATCAAGCACTTCTTTTGTATTTGAAGTTCCCTCTTTCATTTTATCGGTAACAATCTGAACATCGCGGTCGATTTGGGTTTCACGAGAACTTTCTTTTATTGAAACTTCGCTTATAAAATTGACATCAGATTCTAATTTAAAAATGCCGACAAATTTATCCTGATAAGCTGTAAAAACTTCGGATGTATCTGTTTTGTAACCAATATAACTGAGTACAAGTTTATATGCTCCTTTTTGAGTTGAGATTTCAAAATAACCTTTACTGTCGGTTACAGTACCGGTGAGCATGCTATCTTTTGTATCGTATAGCGAAACTGTGCAAAATTCAAGATTGCTTTTTGATTCGGAATCTTTTACCTGACCAGTAAGTGAAACATTATCCTGTGAATACAAAACAATATTAAAAAGAAAGATAAAAATACTAGTAAATAATAATTTCATTTTGATAATTACTATTTCCCATTTCCTTCTCTAACAACGACAGCAAAAATAAACAGAATCACTACTGACGAAACAAAAACTACAAATAGAGAAAGTAATATTTTTTTGAGAATATCCTCAAAACTAATAATGTCCCAAATACCTAATAACGCTAAAACCGTAAGAACCAGAACTATTCCAACTAGAATGTAGGATGCTCCTTTTTTAACTATGCTCATAATTTTTTATGTTTTAAATTATTAATTAAGTCATATATTGAATTAAATTTTTCAATTTTATCAGCTTCTGAATAGCTCCAAATTGGATAATTGTTTTCAATATTTACTACAACGTTTACACTATCGGTTTTGTTACAGATGACATTAAAATTTATTCTTTCTAAGGCAGCTTTTGTCCATGTTTTTAGTTCTCCATAGGCTATTAAACCTATTGTTTTTGAATATTTTCTGTTATACAAAATATTTGCAGTTTCAGGGCAAAACTTTACAGAATCTGAATTATATTTACTTTCAAAAAAATTATTTAAAACTAAATCTTCGGGAGCTCCTTCTGTAATTTCTTTATTATCTAAAAACCAAATTTTATCGGCTTCTTTCATAACATTTGAAAAATCGTGACTGGAAAATATTATTGATTTATTATGCTCATAACAAAGCATTTTAAGTAGGTTTAAAATTTCTAGTTTATTGTTTATATCAAGAAATGCTGTAGGTTCGTCGAGTATAATAATTTGAGTATTTTGGCATAACGCTCTGCCAATCATAGTTTTTTGTTTTTCGCCATCGCTTAATGTGTGATAAAATCTGTTCTGAATATGAGAAATCTTTAGTAAATCAATTATTTGTTCTATTTTATCACTGCTATTTTTATCAATAATTCCAAGCCAGTTAGAATATTGGTAAGCACCAAATGAAAGAATATCAAATACTTTTAAATCTGGTGCAAATATTTTTTCAGTAGAAACGTAACTGACTATTTTTGCTAATTCGGTTGTTTTATAATTACTTAATTCTTTTTCATTTACAATTATAGTCCCATCAATTTTTGGTAATAAATTGCATATTGTTTTTAACAATGTACTTTTTCCTGAGCCATTTTTTCCAAGCAAAGCAATAATTTCAGCAGATTTTAATTCTAAATTTGCATTATCGATTAATGCAATATCCTCCTTCTTAGACAGATAACCTGCCTTTAAATTTTTAAGTTCTATTATATTCTGAAATTCATGTTTCATTTAGGAATTAGGATTTACGATTTAGGATTTTCAAATTTCTACATTTTACATTCAAAATTTTACATTCTACATTTACTGTTGCAATTTAAGATATTATGATACGAACAACGTTAATTTTTATATTAAAATCTATAACTTTATATTTCAAACTAATATGTATTTCATATAATGCTTTTATCTCACGCCAAGTACGCAAAGTTAAAAAAACATTAATGTTTTTTTTCTTTGTGTTCTTAAATCTTAGCGTTCTCTGCGAACTTTGCGTGACAAATTATAGCTTTAAGTAACATTATTTAAGACGAGAAATTATATTTTTTCAATATTATTAAAATAATAATCGGAACTCCAATTATTGCAGTTACTGAATTTATTGGCAGCACTTTATCAGAGCCTGGAAGCTGTGCAATTACATCACTAATAAGCATAACACACGAACCAATTAATACCGATGCTGGAAGAATAATCCTGACATTGCCAGATTTAAAAAAAATCCGACTTATGTGTGGAACAGCAATGCCAATAAAGCCAATTGGTCCGCAAAATGCAGTTGCTGTTCCTGCTAAAATACTTGTACTTATAAAAATAATGATTCTAGCTCTGCCAACGTTCATTCCTGATGTTTTGGCATAAGCATCGCCAAGTAACAATAAATTAAGGTGTTTGATTGAAAGTACTGCTAATATTAATCCGCTCAAAACACAAATTGCAAAAACGGTCAATTGACTGTTATTTACTGCCGACAAACTGCCTAAAGTCCATATTATAAATACTTTTAACAACGAAGCCGAACTAAAATATTGTAAAATACTTACAATTGAAGAAGTTGCAAAACCAAACATAATCCCCAAAATTAATATTGTAAAAATATCTTTGATTCTGGCAGTTAAGCTCAATATTATTGATAATACTACGAATGAGCCAATGCAAGCAGCAATAACCATTGCCCAATTCCCAAAAATATCTGACATTGAGATTATTGAAGCAAACCCCATAACTAGTATTGAAACTCCTAAACTCGCACCAGAGCTGATTCCTAAAACATCAGGCCCTGCAAGTGGGTTGCGAAATACAGACTGCATTTGAAGCCCCGAAACAGATAACGAAATTCCTACTAAAACAGCAGTTATTGCTTTAGGAAGTCTGAACTCGGTAATTATTAATCGCCATGCTTCATTATCAGTATTTCCTAAAAAAATAGTATTAAAAATATTTGAAAAAGGAATTTCTACAGAACCAATGAGTAAATCAAAAATAAATAACGTTAAAAGTAAAACTATTAACGTTACGAATTTCCAGATATTTTTCAATGATATATCAGTTAAAATTTAATTTCTATAAAATGATTGAGTGCAAGTGATGTTAAATAAACAATAAGTAATATAAACTGATTCTTGTATATGTACTTACAGGATATATAAGTTATTAAACTTTAAATCAAACATTTTGAGGAATAATTCTCTTTTTTGATTTTTTTTTAATTTCTAGTTTCCTTTTAGAAATATACTCGCTCAATTCTTGTTCTTGTTTATGTGTAAGAACTTTACTTTGAATTACAAAGTCAACGCCTTCCGGTTCTCTAATTAATCCCATATAATTAAGGTTTAAAATATTTATCAACTAATCTTTTTGATGCTATTGTATCTAAAACCATTAAACGACCACCAAAATGATATGCCCCAAGAGTTTTTACATAATGGTCAATTAAGTTTGTTTTTGACTCGAATGATACAAAGCCATCTCCACCTCTTTGAAAAGACAATTTACAAGCAAATGCTACCAAATTACCAGAAACACCTTCGTATAATTTGTTTTTGCCAATATTGAAAGCTGCACTTTCTAATAAAAACATATAAACATGGTCGGGTTTCACGGTTAAGCTTATTAATCCTTGAAAAATTTCAAGATTATCATAGATAGTAAGTTTATAAACTTCTCTTGAAGGCTGCTCAAATTCATATTTCCAATCAAATAACCAACCTCTTGATTTAGTAATAGTTTTTAGGTCTAACTTTGTAATCAGTGAAATTTCAGTCCGAAAACTATCTCCACTTATCCTGTTTATAATAGAATCGGTAAGTTTATCAACCTCGAAGTTTAATATATATGAATTTGGTTTAGACATATACAAATATACAAAAAATCAAAGATTTAATTTTAAATTTATTTTAATTTTAAAAAATTCGATATAATTCGACTTAAACAAGTTTAAATAATATCGAAGTATTAGTTTTAGGAATAAATGCATATAAAATAATCACTACGAAGAGGATGTAATCAAAAAATATTGGGATGATTGGCTAAACAAAATGGTAAAAGCAAAACGTAAAATAAATTCAGCAGATTTACCTACGAATTTGGGTGGTAAAATTGAAAATTTTATTATGAAAGTGGATTAACTATCAAGCGATATTCCATAAGCATCCATAAGCTCCATACTCATACCCATAGTAGAAAAGCCACCATCGACATAAAGGTTTTGCATTGTAACTTTTTTGGTTAAATCTGAAAACAGGGTTATACAATAATCGGCACAATCTTCGCCCGATGAATTACCAAGCGGAGCCATTTTATCTGAATAATTATACATACCGTCAAAGCCCTTAACTGATGAAGATGCCTTAGTAAAAGTAGGCGACTGTGAAACTGTGTTTACTCTAACTTTTTTATCTCTTCCGTAAAAGTATCCAAAACTTCGGGCAATTGATTCAAGCATTGCTTTTGCTTGCGACATTTCGTTATATCCGTTCATAGTTCGTTGAGCACCAATATAAGATAACGCTACAACTGAGCCCCATTCGTTAATAACGTCCATTTTTTTAGCAATTTGAAGAATTTTATGAAAAGAAATTGCCGAAATATCGAGTGTTTTTGACATCATTTCATAATCCAAATCGTCATATTTTCGTCCTTTTCTGACATTTAACGACATTGCTATTGAGTGAAGAATAAAATCTATTTTTCCACCCAATACATTAACAGATTCTTTATATAAATTTTCAATATCTTGAATATTAGTTGCATCGGCTGCAATTACTTTAGAATTGAGTTTAGTTCCCAACTCATTTGTTTTGCCGATTCTTATTGAAACAGGAACGTTAGACAGTGTAAAAATTGCACCTTCGGCATGAGCTTTTTCAGCAACTTTCCATGCAATAGAACTTTCGTCTAATGCACCAAAAATAATTCCCCTTTTTCCTTTTAATAAATTGTAAGCCATAATATTAATCAATTAATTAATCTAATTTGCGATAGTAAAAGTACGAATTTTCATTTAATAATTCGGGATGAATTATTGATATTAGGTCTTTGAGTACTAAATTAGGATTTACCACACCCGACTCCCAGTAGTCGTTACCGCCTGATTTTATGTATCTTTTATTGTTGTTAAAAACTTTTTTCTCTTTAAAGGCTTTAATATTATTTAACCTTTTGTCAATCGAAGTTATATCATTCAAGTTGGTGG